>JAKLIL010000336.1 GCA_022709625.1 Verrucomicrobiota bacterium | reverse complement strand
TCGTCAGCTTGCCCTTGTGGAGGATGAGGCCTTGCGCGGGTTTCTTGGTGTCGACCACCTCGAACAGGGCGCCCTGGCAGGTGGTGATGACGCCGGTATCGCCGACTTGCCCGCCGGCTTCGGCGTAGAAGGGGGTCTGCTTGAGCAGGATTTCGCCGCTCTGGCCTTCGGCCAAGGCATCGACGAGCTGCCCGCCGGACAGGATGGCGACGATCTCGGTGCCGGTGGAAAGCGAGGTGTAGCCGGTGAACAACGACTGGATGCCTTGTTCGGCGAAGTGGGCGACGAGATCGTTTTCGGCGGCGGCCTCGTCCTTGCGGGCGGCGCGGGCGCGGGCGCGCTGTTCATTCATGCAGCGGTCGAATTCGGGCTGGTTGACGTCGAGGCCTTTCTCGGCGGCCATCAGGACGGTCAGGTCGAGGGGGAAGCCGTAGGTGTCGTACAGCTTGAACGCTTGCTCGCCGGGGAACACCGTGGCGTCCTGTTCCTTGAGTTTGGCGACGGTTTCGTCGAACAAGGCGATGCCGCGGTCGAGGGTGGCGGCGAAGGATTCCTCCTCGGCGCGCAGCGCGCGGACGATTTCCTCGCGGCGGGCGACCAGTTCGGGGAAGAAGCCGCCCATTTGCTTTTCGAGGACGGGGAAAAGTTTGCAGAGGAAGGGCTTCACGAGGCCGATGTTGCGTCCGTAGCGGGCGGCGCGGCGCAGGAGGCGGCGCAGGACGTAGCCGCGGCCTTCGTTGGAGGGCATGACGCCGTCGGCGATGGCGAAGGACAGCGCGCGCAGATGGTCGGCGATGACGCGCATGGCGACGGCGGTCTGGTCTTCGATGTATTGTTTGCCGGAGAGCTTGGCGACGGCGTCGATGAGCGGCATAAAGACGTCGGTGTCGTAGTTGGAGGTTTTGCCCTGGATGACGGCGACGACGCGCTCGAAGCCCATGCCGGTATCCACGCACTTGGCCGGCAGTTCGTCGAGGGTGCCGTCGGACTTGCGGTTGTACTGCATGAAGACGTTGTTCCAGATTTCGATGACCTGGGGGGTGCCGGCGTTGATGAGGTCGGGCGTGCAGCCGTGGGGGGTGAGGTCGAAATGGATTTCCGAGCAGGGGCCGCAGGGGCCGGTTTCGCCCATTTCCCAGAAGTTGTCCTTCTCGCCGAAGCGCAGGACGTGGCTCGGATCGACGTCGGTGCAGGTGCGCCAGATTTCGGCGGCCTCGTCGTCGGTGGTGTAGACGGTGACCCAGAGGCGGTTCTTGGGGAGCTTCCAAACGACGGTCAGCAGTTCCCAGGCCCAGGAGATGGCCTCGCGCTTGTAGTAGTCGCCGAAGGACCAGTTGCCGAGCATCTCGAAGAACGTGTGGTGGTAGGTGTCGCGGCCGACTTCCTCGAGATCGTTGTGCTTGCCGGAGACGCGGATGCATTTCTGGGTGTCGGCGACGCGCTTCCACGACGACTTGCGCGCGCCGAGGAAGATTTCCTTGAACTGGTTCATGCCGGCGTTGGCGAAGAGCAGCGTGGGGTCGGTCGGCAGGACGACGGGCGAGGAGGGCACGATTTCGTGCCCCTTCGACGCGAAGAAGTCGAGGAACGACTGGCGGATTTCGGTTGCGGTCATCATGAAGCGGCTCCTAGTTCCGGCTTTTCCACGGCATGGAAAACTTGGGCGGCGTTTTTCCACGCCATGGAAAAAGCGGGGGGGATTTTTCCACAGTATGGAAAAAAGGGAAGCTCCAATTTGGGCCGCGATGTTGCGGCGGGGGCGCATGGTCAGCGCGCGGGGAGACGGAAGGTTTTCACGACGGGCAGGTGCTGCAGGTCGCGGGCGGAGTCTGCCCATTCCGCAGGTTCGGGGGGCGGGTTCCAGAGGCGGGTGTCGAACACCAGGCCGTCGGGGAACGTCTGGCCGCCGAGGACGGTGGGAACCTGGAGGCGGGCGAGGGCGGGGTTGGGCAAGACGTAGTCGTAGGGCCGGTTGCGCACGGCATTGGTGTTTTTGTTGCCTTGCTGATCGGCGGGCTGGCGGGCGTCGTCCAGCCACCGGGTGAGTTCGGCGAGGGCTGCCGAATCGCGCGAGTTGACGTTGAGATCGCCGCAGAGGACCACGTAGTCGCCGGCGGGAAAGGCGGCGCGGATCAGTTGGAGCAAGTGGCGGGCTTCGGCGATGCGAAGGTCGGGGCGTTTGTGGGTCAGATGGGCGCTGACGACGTGCAGGGGCGTGGGACCGGGCACGGCGAGGGTGGCCCAGGCGAAACTGCGGTTGCCCACGTACGGGTCCGGCCATTGGCCGGAGGCGACGATGGGCCAGCGGCTGATAATGCCGTTGGGGAGGCGCGCACCGCCTTTTTCGCGGGCAAAATGGAAGTCCGGACCGAAGAGCGTTTCGACGAGTTCCTGCGAATTGCCCTTCCGGTAGTTGAATTCCTGGATGCCGACGACATCGGGCCGGACGGCTTGCAGGATGCGGATGCCGGCGTCGTCATAGGCTTGGCTCACGTTGTCCGAGAGATTGGCGGATGCGATGGCGAGGGTGAACGAATCGCCGGCCGGTTCGGCGAAACCAAGGCGGACAGCCAGAAGAAGGATATCGAGGGGATAAAGTTTTCGCATGCTGGGGCCGA
>JAKLIL010000335.1 GCA_022709625.1 Verrucomicrobiota bacterium | reverse complement strand
ATCCGAGTCCTCGAACGGAATGCCGACGCGCCACCCGGCCAGAGCCACGAAGGTGAAACCGTAGTTTCCGCCCGACCGGGTGCCCGTCGCCGCCGCGCCCAGGTAATTGCCCGACAGGAAACGATCGTTGCCGGAGACGCCGTCGCTGGCCATCACGCCGGAAACATGGAGCGAACGGACGGAACGCCAGCCGGATGCGGCGTTCAGGCTGCGCCAGGGAATCGCGATTTTCCAGCGGTCGGTCTGCCGATTGCCGTCGTCGTCGGTGCCGGCCGTCGCGGCGCGGCCGGAGCCGTCGAATTGCGACAGGCGCGCGCCCGGCACGGGCTGGAAGACGTTCGGGTTGCAGAGATAGAACGCGCCTTGGCCGAAATCGGAACCGCTTTCGAGATTGAAATGCGGAAAAACGGCGTCGCCGTATTCGTCGCCGAGCACGATGGCAACGTGGGCGGCGGGCGCCAGCGCGACGTTGTGGAGTCGGTCCAGCCCGAATGGCGCGCCGCGCAAGCCCCACAGGTTTTCGCCACCGCCGGACAAGGTATCGAGCGACAGGAACAGAATCATCGCGTTGTTGGTACCGCCAAGGTCGCAGTTGGTCGCGCCGAGGTAAAGGCAGTCGTCGTCCGCGTTGACGTAGACCGAACCGAAGCGGCCGAACCCGCCTTGGAACGTGGTTTGCAGCGCGCCGCCGGACGGACGCAAATCGAAGGCGTCCCCGGCCGCGTTTTCGCCTGTGTCGGACTTGGCCGCGACCGCCGGCGAGGCAAGGGCAAGTTGGATGGCGGCGGGTACGGCGGTTGCCGCCGCCTGCACCGCCAGGGACCAATCCTGCCCGCCGTTGTCGTCCCAGACCCCTTGGCCGTCCGTGAACGCGAAATCCAGGCGACGCCAACCGGTGGCGACTGGAACGCCGGCGGTCCAAACGCCATCGGCGCCTTTCGCCATGACGATGTCGGCGACGTCTTGCCAGCCGTCGTGGCCGAGGTGCAGGACGACGGCCGCGGCGCCGGCGAGGGCGTTGCCCGTCGGCAGATAGCGGATCGCGACTGTCGCGCCTTCTCGCGGGCATTCGGGCAAGGCGGAAACCGCGCCGGCCGGCCAAGTCATGCGCTTGCCGGGCTGGATGCGGCACAGCGTACCGCCCAGCTTGGCCCAGACGGAGAGGCCGGACGGATTGTAGACGCAGCCGGCGGACGGATATACGAGCGCGCGGATGGCGGCGACGTAGTCGGCCACTTCGGCCATGCCGGCGTACCAGACGTCGCCACGGTCGCCGAGCATGTCGCAGAGCGCGGCCAGGTAGGCCCAGCTGTTGTCGGCATAGCCATTGTCGAGTTCGTAGCTGTGGCCCCAGACGTAAAGCAGGGACATCCGTTCCTCGTTCTGGTCCGCGAAATGCGGCGCCAAGCCCATGGCGCCGGTGTGGTGGCAGGTGGGGTGCCACTTGAGCGGATCGGCCGGCAGATAATGCGGATTGCCGGCGTTCATGACCGTGCGCGCGCTGCCGACGCCGAGACCGCGCAGCGTGGAGAGCACGAGGTTGTTGTAGGCGCCGAACGGATACGACAGGCTGCGAATGGCGCCGCCGGCGAGCGCGGCGAGCGTGTCGCGGTCGGTCTCGATTTCCCAGCGAATGCCGGCGGCGTCGAGTTGGTCCAGGTAGGGATGGTCCACGGTGTGGGACGACACCTCGTGCCCGGCGTAGAGCGCGGCGACTTCTGAACGGGCGACGAACGTGTCGTGGTCGAGCGCGCCGGAATTGAGATGGAACGTGCCTTTGATGCCGTGGGCGTTGAAAATGGACACCAAGCCGCGGTCCTGCACGTGGCCGTCGTCGTAGCTCATCACGAGCGCCTTCCATTTGCCGCCGGGGAACGCGAACCGCGCCAAATCGATGGCCGGCGAATCCCGTTCGACGACGCCGTTCACGCGCAGGGCGGAAGCCTGGTCCACCAACGTCGGCGCGGGGCCGGCGTCGATTTCCACGACGTTGGCGCGGCCCTCCGCCAGCGCCAGGCGGAAGTTGCCGTCGTTCGAGCTGAAGTCCGCCTTGACGACGGAATTCCAGGTGCCGGGCGAAACGAACCGGAAGCCCGCGTTCGCGTTGGCCGGAACGTCGCCCCACGACGAATCCAGCGCCGGCAGCGCGGCGATATCGGCGAACGCGAAGACCAGTCGTCCGCCGGATACCGTTGCGGTCGTGGCGGCAGTGTCCCAGCCGTTGACGGTGCCGGCAAAGGCGACGGCTTGTCCGTTGGCGGTGCCGCCGCCATCCGGCAGATTGGAAACGACGATGGTCACGCTGGTCTTGGCGTGGGAGCGGACCGACAGGGCCAGCCACCCGAGCAAGAAAAGAGGCACGAGCAGGGGCGCGCTTTTCATGATGCCGCGATCCTGCGCCTTTTCCCAAGCAGCGTCAGTGACGTACGTCACCGTTCGGCGGGGAGGTCGCGGTACTGGACGCTGGCGGCAAGGTCCCGGTCGGGGGCTTCGCGATCCAGCCAGGCGCGGTCGACGACGGGAAATCCGCGGTTGAAATCCACGGCGCCCTCCGCCTTGAGCCGGGCGAAAAGCCGCGTGACGTGCTCGCGGCTCAGGTTCAGCCGCGAGGCGATTTCGGGCT
>JAKLIL010000334.1 GCA_022709625.1 Verrucomicrobiota bacterium | reverse complement strand
GCGAGCCGTGCTCCGGGCGCCAAAGATGTCCATCGCATAGACGGCCACCGAAATCCGGTCGCCAGCCGACAGCGACGTCGTGCTCGTTGCCGCCGTCGTGCCCGTGCCCGTGCCCGTGCCCGTGCCCGTGCCGGTGCCCGTGCCCGTGCCGGTGCCGGTGCCGGTGCCCGTGCCGGTGCCCGTCGTGGGCACGGCGACGCCGGTGGTCGTAGTGCCGTTGGCCGGGAAGAACTGCATGTTTTCCCCGGTCACCGCCTGGCCGTCGATATACCATTGGTATTGATACGAGAAGATATGGCCTTCCGGGTCAGCGGAGCCGACCGCGTTGGCAATGAAAATGGTGTTTTCATCGCCGGAGGCGGGGTTGATGGTCACGGCCGTCGGCGCCGTCGGCGGGTTGTTGCCGGCCATGGTGCCGTCTTCCGCGATCTCGCCGTCGAACGGACTGCCAATCAGGCGGTGGATCCATTCGCCGCCGCCGGCGGTCGTCGGCGGGATGACGCGACTGCGCGCGGCCGAGGTCACTTTGCCGTCGACGTCCGTATAGACGTTCGTGACACCGGACTTGTAGTAGGCCTTGAACGACCAGACGTCGCCGTTGATGGTGACCAGGTCGCCCGCCGGCGTCTTGCCGGCCAGCGTGACCGCATACGTGTCCGCCGTCTGCGCCCGCGTGTAGGTGGTGTTGTAGAGCAGCAGGTTGCGGTACCATTCCAGCACGATGAAGCCGTCGGACCCGGCCGCCGTCTGCAGACGCACCGTCAGGTTGTTCCCGGCCACCGGCGCCAGGGGCAGGAAGGACACGAAGGACAGGGCCTCCGGAACCTTGTACAAGGCGTCCGCCGATACCGTGATCGTCGACAGCATGACTTGGCTGGCCTTGCCGCTCGCGCTGATGCCGATTACGGCCAGCTGGACGATGTCGCCGACCTGCACCTTCGACCGGAAGTTGTAGAGGTCGAGGCTCGGGTCCGTCGCAATCAGCACGTTGTCCGGCAAGGAGCCGTCCGCCGTGTAGCTGTCCACCAGGACGTCATCCGCGAAGGTCAACGTCCGCTCCGCCGCGCCCGCCAGGTCGGATTGGACGTAGGCGTTGGCCGGATTGGCGCCAATGTGCAGCCAGTAGTAGCGATAGTTCACCAGCACGCCTTCCGGATCGCTCGATTCGGTCAAAATCGACGCGGTGAGGATATCATACTTGAGGAGGTTGGCGGCGTCCGCCGTGCCGATGGCCGGACGATAGCAGAATTCGATCTTGCCCTGGGCGTTGCGGACGTTGGACAGCGTCTGGATTTCGGTGGCCGGGTTGGTCGGCGGTTCGACCGCGTCGATGACCCAGGCATAGCCGGAGTTGTCTTCCTGGGTGACCCACTGGTAGTCGACGCCGCCGATGCTGGTGGGCCGGACCGGTGGGAAGGCGCCGAGCAGGCCGGACGGCCGGACGCTGTGCTTCCAGACCGGCTTGCTGCGCCAGTCGGCATGCCAGGCATAGTCTTCGATGCTGCCGCCGCCGTCGTCGAAGCGCAGGTACAGGGCCAGTCCCTGCCGTTCGGCCCAGCTGGCGGGCCGGGCGTGATACCAGCTGGTGTTGGTGTACCAGGACCTGGTCGCCGGGTTGTAGTAGTCGTCGGTGCCGTAGTCGCCACGCTGGAATTCAATCCACATGTCGTCCTCGGCGTCGAGACGGTTGTTCCCGTTGAGGTCGTTGTAGTAGACATCCAGCCACTGGCCGGCGCGGGATTCATCCGCCGTGACCGTCGTGGTCGTGGTCGTGGTCGTGCCGTCGGTGGCGGTGGTGGTGGTGGTGGCGGTATAGCCATTGCCGGCGTACCAGCGGCCGTGGTTGGCGCCGATGGCCAGTCGCAGGTCGATGGCGTCGTCGTACCAGTAGGTGCGGATGTCGTCGGTAACCGCGTAGTTGGCTTCGTCGAAGTCCGCGTTGTACTGGTCTTCCTCCAGCGCCTGGGCCGGGGTGCGGTCACGCCAGATGTTCTCGCCGGGCTCCCAGCGGTCGTTGTTGTTCATGTCAAGGTAGCTGACCCGGACATACGTCCCGGCCATGCCCGGGCGGGTCCGCCAGGCATTGTCGGAAACCCGCCGGTCAACCGTGTACGCATGCGTATTCGGCTGCGCCGGCAGGCCGTTGACATTGGCCGTCGTGTAGCGGTCGCGAACCGACGGGTCGTAGAGACCGAACACCGGGGTGACCGGCCGCTTGGCGCCGTCCGCAATCTCCTGGGCGGAACGGACGTAGTTGGTGACATAGCTGTCAGCGCTCGCCGTCAACGCCACGGTGTGCGGGGCGATGCCCCAGACGCGGACTTCGTCCAACAGCAGGCGTTCCGTCGTCGCGGCCGGGCCGGCCAGGACATTGCCGAGGTTCTCGCCGAGCTTCAAGTACGTCTGATAGCTCTTCCCAAGCTTGGCGGCGTCGGTCGGGCACTGCGCCGCGGCCGTCGTATCCGTGACGATGTCGAGGAAGCCATGCGTCTCGCCGTTGAGATACATGGTCAGGCGCTGGTTGCCGGCATCGTAGACGCCGGAGAGGAAGCACCAGCCGCTGCGATACAGGAATTCGCCCTCGGCCGCCAGCGGGTCGTCGGAAAGCTCGATGCCGGACGCCGACGTGATCC
>JAKLIL010000333.1 GCA_022709625.1 Verrucomicrobiota bacterium | reverse complement strand
GCCCGCGATTTTGCCGCTGACGTTCGAATTGACGCCATCGACGTAGGATCCCTGGAGCGAGGCGCCGGAATGCTTCAACTTGTAGACGGCGGTCAAGCGCTTCCAATTCCCGGTCAAATTGACCTTGGACAAGGAATTGTCCCCGCCGCCGGACGAGGGGGCGTTGGTGGTCGTCGCAGGCGGCGCGTTGGTGCCGGTAGACGAGTTGTCCTCGTTCTCATCCTCGGACTCGTCCGTTGCGTTTGGATCCGGATGGAATGCATCGGGAACCCCCTCATGGGGATTATCGTTGTCGTCGTCGTCGCCACCGCAACCGCTCCAGACCCCCAGACATAGGGCCAGAAAGGAGCAGCGCAACAATGCAAAAAACAAACGAAGGAAAGACGTCTTCATAAAAAGCGGGAGATTACCACCTGCGCGTCCCCCGTCAAGAACGCTTCCGCATCCGCTGCAGGGCCCTGCGGCTGCGCGCAGGGCGCCATACCTCAGGGTACCGAAAAAGGCACGGGCGACCAGCCGGTGGCTTCGGTAAACTCGCGGGCGCCGAAGCACCAGACCACCAGCTTTTTATCGGCCAGATAGCCGGACTCCGCGCGGGCCCGGCGCATCAGGCTGATGCGGGCCGGCGTGGCGCCGCTGCCCCGGACGCCGAGGACATCGACGGGAAATCCAAGTTCAGCCGCAAGTTGATCGGCCAACCCGGCGCCCGCCGTTTGCATGTCGCCGCCGGCATGGAACGCGAGAACGTGGCTGTCGCCCAACAGCAAGACCGGGGAGGCCCGATCCGGCGCCACGGGTTGCTGGTCCGCCTGTACGCGGCGGACCGGGATGCGCTCCCGTTCCGGGCGGGGTTCCGGCAGGGAGGCCCACAAGTCGCCCTGCAGTTCGATTTCCGCCTCCGTCAATTCAACTTCTTTGCGTTCGCTTGCCGCCAGCCAGGGACGGTCCGCGATGGCGGCCGCGATGGCCTTGGCCGCCACGATGCACGCCCGGCCCGACCAGTGGGAATCCTGCCGGCAGTAGAGCGGTGCCGGCTCCCCGGCGGCCCGCTCGGCCAGGAAGCGCGGCGCGAGATCGAGCACGGCGACGTCCTGCGCGCGCAGCAGATCGTAGAAGCGAGCCAACTCGGTCTCGGCCGTGGCGGCGGGGGAAGCCGTTTCAACGAGTTTGTCCGGATAGATCAGCGCCTTGGGCGGCACGGGAACGAGGATCAACTCGATGCCGAGTTGCGCCAGTTGCTTCTGGAAATCAACGATGACGGGCAAGGGATCCGCCTGCTCCGGGCGGGGCGCCCGGCTGGCGGCGGCCGCGAATTCGCCCCAGAACGGGCCGACCCCGATGTGGCGCAGTTCGCTCGCCAGAAACAGCCAGCCGTCCCGGCCCGCCACCGCGAGCCGGTTTTCCCGCTGGGCAGCGGCAGCCAGGCGGGCGCAGGTTTCCGGAAACGATTCCGCGCCGACAGCCGGGCTGGCGACCGTTCCGACGGCAAACAGGAGGCAGAGTATTTTCCGCATGGCAGGCATCCTTGGCTTACGGGTCTTCGTCCGTCAGTTCACCCCAGAGGGGTTCGTGCAACTGCAGTTCCCAGTCATCCAACTCGCCGCGGTTGATGGAGTCGAGTTCGGCCGCGACGTCCTGCCAGGCCGACAGGCGCACCGCGACGCTTTGGCCGCCGCGAAGAAACGCCGCCGGTTGCAGTTCGTTGTTTTTCATGCTCCGCAAATATACCACCGCTTCGGCGTTTTCCGGCGTTTGTCGCGGCACGCATTCGAGATCGGCCAAATGCGCGGCCACGACGTGGTCGCGGTAGGGCACGGACCCGGGCAGCGGTACCGGGGAGACCGCGACGACCGTGCCGGTGGCCGCCACGATTTGGCCGGGTGCGAGGGCTAGGAATCCCCGGGCCGCGGGTTGCCCCAGATCCATAGGCACGTCGCGCCAATCGCCGCCGGTCAATTCGCGGGCGGCGAACTCCCAGACGACCACCCGTTTGCCGGCTAAGCGGTCGCGGCCTTGCGCCAATTCGCGCGCAAGCATCTGGCGGGTGGCCCACGCGCCGTCGTCGTTGCGCACCAACCGGTCCACCGGCAGGCCGAGTTCGCAGGACAACTGCTCGGCGAATCCCGCCCCGCCGCCCCACCCCATGGCCGGCAGCGAATACACGTTGCAGAAACTGTCGCCCAGCACCAGGACCGGCGCCTCGGGAGAAGCCCGCCACAATTCCTGGCGCTCCGTATAGACCGGATGAATCGCGACGGTTTCCGGCGCGGGGCGAAGCGCTTCCGGCAACGAGAGCATCGTCGCAAGGTCTCCGCGGTTGGTCGCGGTCCCGCTGCCGCGCCGGCATTCGCCGCGGCGGGCCGGCGCGTCGGGCAACGCCGCGATCCGGGCGGCGACAATGGCGGCCGCCCGTTCCATCGCTTCCGGCCGCCAATGGGTGTCGGTGGCGAGATATTGCGGCCGGCGTTCGTCGCGCGCGGCGGCGAAAAGCGCATCGGCCACGTCGACGACGACCACGCCGGCCTGTTCGAGACGCCGGGCCCAATCGCCGAAGGAAGGATTGCGGAGCGGATGCCCGGCGTTCCCGGCCGCAGGATGGAAATGTTCGGGATGGATGGCCGCCTTGACCGGCACCGGCAGAACGACC
>JAKLIL010000332.1 GCA_022709625.1 Verrucomicrobiota bacterium | reverse complement strand
AGCCAACGTAGTTGGTGATGGTTACGGTACCGTTGGTTTCGATCTTGTACTGGAAATCCCCCCGGGCCGAGGCCGCCATGCCCATGACTATCGCCAACGCCAGAACCCCTGTTGTTCTCATTTTGCGTCTCCTGAACCAGCCCACCGCCGTTGCCGGACCGATGGTTCAGCGCCGACGACACCATGCGCAGAATAAAGACCCGCAGGCGCAACCACAATGCCTAATTCGCGCGCCGCCCGCCCGCGCCGCCGCAATCGAGCCAATGTCGGGCGCCGAAATTGATGTTCGCGCGCATCGCCGGGTATGGTATCTTTATTCTTACCTGCCGCTGGGGGCGTTCGGCGCCGAACGGCGTTGGTGCAGAAATACGGATGGAACGAACATGCGCCTGGCCGCGTCAAACAAAACGGAATCCGCGATGGGGCCTGGCAGCCAAGCTCCCCGCCGGCCCATCGAAAGCCGAACATGAACGCACGTTCCCTTTTGGCGCTGCGGGGACGCTGCTTCCTCCTGCGGGCGTTCGCTTTCGCCCTGTTTTCCGCGGAGGGGCTCGCGGGCATCGTCCATCCCCTAGGCACATTGGTTGGCGGCACGGCGGGAGCCGTGCCGGTCGCCGCCCCGGAGCAAACGAATTCCACGCCGCCGGATGGATTCCGCCAAGTGGCGACGCTGGCCCAAGGTCTTGAGGGACCCGATGGCTTGGTCCACGATCCCGCCACGGGACTGATCTACGTGTCCGAGGAGAATGCGGTCCGCATTGTCTGTATCCATCCCGATGGGAAAATACAAATATTATTCGACCACGCCACGCCGGTGTACGAAGAAACCGGCTACATCCGGAAAAAAGTCGCGGGATTGCGCTCGCCGGAGGGATTGGCGCTGGACGGAAAAGGCCGGCTGTATGCGGTCGAAGACATGCCCGGAGGGCGCCTGATCTCCTTCGACGTGGCCGCGGAGGCGCTGGCTTCCTATCCCTGCGGCAAGGTGGTGCCCCTCCCGCTGGAGAACAGCCGCTACGCCTGGGAATCCATTGCGATCGGGCCGAACGGCGAACTGTTGCTTGCCGGCTCGACCGCGGAATCTTCCATGACCGCTTCCGGCCAAGGCGGCACGCCGGGGCTGTTCGGCGGAACGCTGCTGTATCGGGACGCGCAGGGCCACTGGTGGATGCCTCTGGATGCGCCCATGACCAGTTATTCCGCCGCCTGTTTTTCCGCCGACGGGGCCACGGCCTTCGTGGCCAGCGAAGTCCCCGGCGACATGGGCTGCCTGGACCTCCGGTCGCGCAACTTGCGCATGTTTATGGCCGGCCAAACGTTCCGCTCGCCCGAAGGTCTGGCCGCCTTGCCGGATGGCTCGGTCGTCGTGGCCGAAGAAGGCGGCAAACTGTACCGGTTCGATCCCCGGACCGACGCGGTCCAACTCCTGCACGACGGCCAGGGCGGGTTTGAATCGGTGCTTTGGGACGGCCCAAACCGCCGGCTGCTCGCCACCGACGACCAGCGCGGCCTCCTGGTGGCCATGGAGCCAAAAGCCGACGCCGCTTATGCCGCGGCGACGAGCGCGGTGGCCGACATTCTCTTCGAAACCCAGTACGCCACGGTCGAAATGATTCCCGAGCGCTGTCCGCCCTACTTGTCGCGGGTCTTGAAGCTCGGCGGCTACGATCCTTTCGGCATGGGAGGCGAAATCGCCTTCCGGGATTTCGCGCGGAAATACAGCCTGGTCGCGGTGGATGCGGACGCGGTGCTGCTGTCGGCGCCCAACACCGTCCGGGACCCCATCAAGCATGTCCAATTCGTCATCGTGGCCCCGTACCTGATCGGCTCGCAAGGCGGCCAATTCGTCTGGTCATCCAGCGGATTCGCGGCGATCAAGGCCTCCGGCCAAATGGTGAAGACCGAGATGGTCAAGCGGCAAGTCATCCGCGGCGACCTGATGGAGTGCAGTTTCTTTCCGATGGGCGGGCAACGGATCGCCTTGCCGATGCCGTTCTCCTCGCGGATCGACACCGAGGGCGTGGCCACCATCCACTTCATGGGCATGGGCATCACCCCCGATTACCTCATGATGCTGAACACGGTCACGCCGGACCAAAGCTTCATGCTGGTCATGCAGCCGAACGAAAAGCCCCAACTCTACGGACTCTACTTGCCGCCCGTGCGCAACAGCAGCTACTGGGTGGTCGCCTTGGCGCACAAAGAGCCCGAAACCTGGCGCAGCCTATCGTCCGATCCTTGAACGGCCGGCGACGGCGGCCGGCTCCCCCGCCCTACAGACCTTCGGCCAAGGCGGCGCGAACGACTTCGGCGTCGTTGAAGGGCGTGAGCCGGCCGGCGATTTCCTGGTAGGTCTCGTGGCCCTTGCCGGCAAACAAGACGGCATCGCCCGGCCGCGCGGCGTCCAACGCGGCGCGAATCGCCCGGGCGCGATCGGGTTCGACCCAATGGGGCTTGGCGCGATCCAGCCCCGCCACGATCTCCCCGATGATAGCCGCGGGCTCTTCAGACCGGGGATTGTCGCTGGTGACGACCGCGAAATCCGCCCACTCGGACACGGCGGCGCCCATGCGCGGCCGTTTGGAGCGATCGCGATCGCCGCCGCAACCAAACAGGCAGACCACGCGGCCGGGCACGGTTTCGCGCAGCGTT
>JAKLIL010000331.1 GCA_022709625.1 Verrucomicrobiota bacterium | reverse complement strand
CACCGCTTCCAGCGCGCGGGTCTTCGTCCAGTTGCCGCAGAACAGCGGCTTGTCGAAACCGCGGGCCGCGTCGTATTCCTCGAGGGACCGCGCGCTGGCGTTTTGCCCCAGCGCCGTCGCCGCCGGGCTGCCACCCACCACGTTGAACAGCACGAACGTGACCAGCACGACCCCGGCCACCGTCGGGATCGCCTGCCACAACCGCCTGGCCACGTAGCGCCACATGCCCGCGCCCCGGCCTTATTCCTGTTGGGCCCAGACGTCGAGCAGCCGCTCGGCCAAGACGACCGGGTCGGCGGCGGACGTGTCGAGCTGGACGGGGATCCGGGCGTAGAACGGCGCGCGCGCCGCGAGCAGCTCGCGGATTTTCCGGTCGCGATCGCCGCCTTCCAGCAGCGGGCGTTTCCGCGAACGCGCCGTGCGGGCGGCGATGACTTCGGGCCGCGCGGTCAGGCAAACGAGCACGCCGTTGGCGCCGAGCGCGCGCAGGTTTTCTTCGCGCAAAGGCACGCCGCCCCCGCAGGAGATGACGGTGCCTTGGCGCCGGCCCAGTTCCGCGGCCAATTCCGTTTCCATGCGGCGGAAGGCCTCTTCCCCGTCTTCGGCGAAAATGCGGGAAACGGTCCGTCCGGCCCGGCGTTCCAGTTCCGCGTCCATTTCGACGAAGGGCCGGGCGGTCAGCCGCGCCACGCGCCGGCCCAGCGCGCTTTTGCCCGTGCCCATGAATCCCAGCAGCACCAGATTGCGGTCCTTGCTCATGCGGGAGAGGGCAACCGATTCCGCGCCGGCTGTCAAATCCAACTTTCGACCCGCCGCCGGCCGCCGGCGGAGCGAAAACGGCCGCGGCCTACTGGATGACGAGGCGCGTGGTTTTCATCAGCGCCTTCCAGAGTTTTTCCGGAGTGTCGGCTTCCAGGAGCTTGTCGCGGTTTTCCGGCTTCTGGAACACCTGCGACAAGCCCGCGAGGAGCTTCAGGTAGAAGGCGCTGGCGGCGGTGGGAATCACCATGAAGAACACGATGCGGGTATTGGCCTTGCCCGCCGGATCGAACTTGATGCCCTTGGGCGCGATGCCCAAGGCGAGCGTCAGCGCGCCGCCCTCGACGCTGCGCACGTGCGGAAAGGCCACGCCGCCTTCGACGGCCGTCGCGACGATCGCCTCGCGCTGGATGGCGGATTCCAGCAGCTGGTCGGCGTCGTCCACGAAGCCATCGTCGGCGAGCTTCCGGCACAGTTCGGCCAGGACGGCGTCGCGATCGGCGCCCTTGAGCGCGGGGATCATGAGGGATTCGGCGGAGAATCGCTCGATGCCGACCTTCTTTGGATCGCTGCGGCGGGGCGCCTTGCGGGTGTTGCGCACGCTGGATTCCCGATAGAACAGCAGGCGGGCGCAGGAAGGGCAATGGTAGATGCTCTCGGCCGCGTGCACCTGGTAGACGAGCGAGACCGGCAGGGTCATGCCGCAGGCGGTGCAGACCCCGTTGACCACCGGCACGATGGCCAGCGGCCCCTTCTGCAGGAGCCGCGAAAACTGCAGGCTGACGTCGGCGGGCAGTTCCTTGGTCAGCGACGCGATGGAGGCGTCCAGCTGGTCGAGCTGGGCGCCGGGCATGCCCGCTTCCTGCTGCGCGCGGGCGATGACGAGTTCCTGGAGCTGGACCAACAGATTGATGACCGGTTGCATGGATTTCCTGTTTGTGGGCAATACGCGTTGAAAAGTTACGGCTGGGCCTTATACCCGGAGCCGTTGGGAAAGTAAAGACAAATGCCCGGCGAGGCACCGGCTAGGCGCGCAGCCACCGGCGCCGTTCCCGCGGCGGCAGGCGTTCGATGGCGTAGCGCAACGCGGTGCGCGGCATTCGCTGGACGTTTCGCGCCAGGAAGTTCCGCAACTGGGCGGCATCGCGCTTGCCGGCTTCCCGCAGCAGCCACCCGATGGCCTTGTGCATCAAATCCTCGGCCTCGGCGAGCAAGCGCTCGGCCAGCCAAAAGGTGTTGGCCAAATGGCCTTGCCGGACGTGCGCCAAGGTGGCCACGATGGCCATGCGCCGGCGCCACAGGTTCCGGGACTTGGCCAAGCGGGCCAGCGTGCGCCGCCCGCGCCCCGGCGGCAAATGCCGGCCGAGGATGCCCGGCGCGCTGGCGTCCACCAGATCCCAGTTGTTGAACCGCGCGGCGTGCGCCAAATAAAAGTTGAAAATCGCGGCGCGGTGCGCCGGTCCGCCGCGCGCATAGGCCCGCACCAGCGCCGCCGCGGCGAAAAACCGGACCTCGTGCACGGGTGAAGCCAGCAATTCCGCGGCCGCCGCCAGCGGCACCTCGGGAAACCGCGCCAGCAGCGCGCGCGTTTGCGGCACCTTCACGCCCCAGAAGACGTCCCCCGCGCCGTATTCCCCGGGCTCCGTCTTGAAGAAACGCCGCAGGATGGCCGCCTGGGCGGGATTCCGCCGCCGCGCCAGTTCCCGCACGACGGTGGCGGCCAACGGCGACGGCCGCGGCGCGGTCATTTCAGCGTGTCCAGCACCGGGGTCGTGAAGGCCCACAGGCCGGTCTGGCCGCCGACCTCGCCGCGCAGCGCCTGCAGGCGGCCCAGCAGTCGCGCGGCGACGTCGTCCGCCACCACGACGACCGTGCCGGAATTGGCGCCGGGCCACA
>JAKLIL010000330.1 GCA_022709625.1 Verrucomicrobiota bacterium | reverse complement strand
AAGCGTCTCTCGCTGCAACTGAAGGCCAGCGGCATGAACGCCAAGCCCATCTCGCTGGACAATTATTTCGTGGGCCGGGACCAGACGCCCAAGGACGAAAACGGCGAACCGGACTTCGAGCACATCGAGACCCTGGACCTGAACCTGATCCACGAGCAGTTGGCGAAGCTGGATGCCGGCGAGCGGCTGGAACTGCCCTACTTCAACTTCCACACCGGCCAACGGGAGTGGCGGGGCGAAACCATGCACATCGGCCCGGACGACGTGATCGTCCTCGAGGGCATCCACGGCCTGAATCCGCGGCTGACGTCGTCGATCCCGGCGGAACACAAGTTCCGCATCTACATCAGCGCGCTGACGCAGCTCAACATCGACAGCAACAACCGGATTTCGACCACCGACAACCGCTTGATCCGCCGCATGGTGCGCGACAACAACTTCCGCAGCCACAGCGCGCTCAAGACGCTGCAGATGTGGCCCAAGGTGCGCCGGGGCGAGAAAACCTGGATCTTCCCGTTCCAGAAAGAGGCCGACGTGGCCTTCAATTCGGCGCTGGACTACGAACTGGCCGTCCTGCGGCCGTTCGCGGAACCCCTGTTGGCGGAAATCAAGCCCGCCATGCCGGAATACGCCGAAGCCGTGCGCATCCAGCAGTTCCTGGCGAACTTCCTGGTGATTCCCACGGACCGCGTGCCCCCGACGAGCGTCATCCGCGAATTCATCGGCAAGAGCTTCTTCCAGTACTAAAGAAGAATTTCCAATATCCAATATCCAACCGAACCAGTGCAGATTTCCACCGGTTTACACTTGGACATTGGGAGTTGGACGTTGGTTATTGGATATTGAGATTTCCCGAATAAAGCCCGCGATGAGCGAAACCTCCAAATCCGAGCGGATCGTGGCGATCGTGGGCCGGCCCAACGTGGGCAAGTCCGCCCTGTTCAACCGGCTTGTGCGCAAGCGGCTGGCCATCGTGCACGCGGAAGAAGGCGTGACGCGCGATCGCATCCTGGCCCCCGCGGAATGGCTTGGGCAACGCTTCCAGGTGGTCGATACCGGAGGCCTCGCTCTCATGGACCGGGCCAAATCCGGCGACGAAATCCTGGCGGCGACGGCGGCGCAGGTCCACGCGGCCATCGCGGACGCGGCGGCGGTCGTCCTCGTCGTGGACATCGGGGCGGGTCTGCAGCCGCTGGACGTCGAAGTGGCGCAGCGGCTGCGCCAATCGGGCCGTCCCGTCGCGGTTGCCGCCAACAAGGCGGATCTGCCCCGGCAGGATGACAAGATCGCCGACTTCGTCGCGCTGGGGTTTCCGGCGTATCCCGTGTCGGCCGAACACAACCGGGGCATCGAGGCCTTGCTGGAAGCGGTTTTGCCCTGGTTGCCGCCGGCCGGCGCCGAGCCCGAGCCCCCGCGTCTGAAAGTGGCCGTGGTCGGCCGGCCCAACGTGGGCAAGTCGTCCTATATCAACCGGCTGGTCGGCCACGACCGGGTCATCGTTTCCCCCGTGCCCGGCACGACGCGCGACACGATTGCCGTGCCGTTCACGCTGCATGCGGCGGACGGCGGCAAACGGCACTACACCTTGGTGGACACCGCCGGCATGCGCAAGCAGGGCAAGGTCCACGCGTCGGTCGAGAAGTTCAGTTTGTTCCGCGCCGAACAGGGCATCGCCGAGGCGGACATCGTCGTGCTAGTGCTGGACGCGGAAGCCGGGCCGGGCACGCAGGAGAAAAAGGTGGCGGCCTTGATCCGGAGGCACCACAAGGCGTGCGTCGTGCTCGTGAACAAATGGGATTTGGCCAAAGGGACGGCCGTCAAGGCGCGGGACTACGAGGAGGGCATGCGCCGCGAACTGTTTTTCCTGGGCGACATTCCCGTGCTGTTCGTGTCGGCGGCCACCGGCTTCCAGATCCGCCGCAGCTTCGAGACGATCGATGCCGTGGCGACGCGCCTGGAGGCGAAACTGCCCACGGGCGTGCTGAACCGCGTGCTTCGCGACGCCTTCGCCCAGTCGCAACCGCCCTTTGCGCGCGGCAAGCAACTCAAGTTCTACTACGCCACGCAAACCGGCCGCAATCCGCCGCGCGTGACCCTGTTCGTGAACGACCCCCGGCTCAGCACGCCGACCCACCAGGCTTTTTTGGCCGCGCGGCTTCGCGAGGCGTTCGATCTGGCCGGCGTGCCGCTGGTCCTGCGCTATCGCTCCAGCCACGGGGAGCCCGCCCGGTAGCCGCGTCGTCCGGTTTCCCCCCATGTTTGCCCGCCGGTCCAGCCCGCCGTCTTTGCCGCCTACCCCGGGGGGTTACCGGGAAGTCTGGCGGGTCGCTGCGCCCATCATCGTGTCGATGGCTTCGTTCACGCTGATGCAGTTCTGCGACCGCGTGTTCCTGGCGCGCTACAGTTCGGTTTCCCTGCGGGCCTCGCTGCCCGCCGGCATGCTGGCGCTCACGGTGGGCATGTTCTTTCAGGCCTTGGCCGGCTATGCCGGCACCTTCGTGGCGCAATACTTCGGCGCGGGCCGATACGCGGACTGCGGGCGCGCCACGGCGCAGGGGTTGTGGCTGGGTCTGTTGACTTGGCCCTTGGCCCTGGCGTTGATTCCGGCGGGATTCTGGCTGCTGGCGGCTGCCGGACATCCCGCCGACGTGTTGGCC
>JAKLIL010000033.1 GCA_022709625.1 Verrucomicrobiota bacterium | reverse complement strand
CAGGTTTCCAGAATCACCTTCAGCAGGGCTCCGCCGTCCTTGCAGGCCTCGGACACCGCGCGGATGTCCTTGAGGACGGCCTCCCAGTCGCCGGACTTGACCAGGCCGACGTTGACGACCATGTCGATCTCCTTGGCGCCTTCGCGGATGGCGCGGCGCGCCTCGCCGGAAATCAAGGCCCTCGAGGCGGCGCCGAGCGGGAAGCCGACGACCGCGCAGACCTTGACGGACGAACCGCGCAGGATCTGGGCGACGTAGCGCACCCACGAGGAATTGACGCAGCAACTGAAGAAGTTGTGCTTCAGCGCTTCCTCGCAAAGCTTTTTCACGTCGGCCTGGGCGGCCTCGGGCTTGAGCAGGGTGTGGTCGATCATGCGGGCCAGCTGGGCCGGGGCGAGGTTCCCGCCGGCGGCCGCCGGGGCGGTGTCGCCGCCGACGATTTGCTTCACGCGCGCCGCGATGCGGGCGACGTCTTGGGGGGACAGGTCCAATTTCATCTCCTTAATGGCCGCCATGATGGGGGTGCCCGCCCGGCCGCTTTCGAGGTCCTTGATCATCTGGACGCGCCGAAGGTGCCTCTCTTCGGTGCAGTCGGTGGCGAGGAAGGCCTCCGCGATGGCCTGCGCCTGTTCGAAATTGGTTTGGCCGGCGCCGAGCGTCAGGACGTTGGCGCCGTTGTGCTGCCGGGAGTTCTTCGCCAGCGCCTCGTTGTAGCAGGCCGCCGCCCGCACGCCGGGAATCTTGTTGGCAGCCATGGCCGAGCCGATGCCGGCGCCGTCCACCATGATGCCGAGATCGCAGCGTCCCGCCGCCACCGCGCGCGCCACGGCGGCGGCGAAAACCGGGTAATCGACGGCCTCCTTGGAATTCGTGCCGACATCGGTGACGTTGTGGCCCTGCTCCCTGAGCCAGCCGGCCAGTTGCCCTTTCAATTCATATCCGCCATGGTCGGAACCCACGGCAATTCTACAACGACGAGACGACATAATGCCGTGTATGTTCAACTCTGGATGGGAAGAGGGCAAGAATAATTTACGGAAAACGATAAACCGTTTTCACAAAACCTAAAATATCGGCCCAGACGGAACAGCCGGAAAGCCGGCGCCAAACGCTTTTCCACGCCATGGAATCCGCTGACATGGAGAGCGTTGCATCCGACTTCCCTTTTCAGCCGGACTGGAGTAGGCTGATTCCATGATTCGGTTGGGCCTTTGTTGCATTTTCCGCGCGGAACCCATCTATTTCCGGCGGACGACCGCGGCGGCGCTGGCCCGCTTGCCGCGCCGCGAGCAACGGCGAAAGTTGGCGGACCTCTGCCGTGCCAACGCCGAAGCCTTGTACCAAGCCTTGGAATTCTGCGCCGCCCACGGAATCGGGGCTTTTCGCGTGAACAGCCAGATTTTGCCGCTCAAGACCCACCCAACGCATGGCTATTCCATGGACGACCTGCCCGACGGGGATGCGATCCGGGAGCTTTTCCTGGCCTGCGGCCGGTTTCGGAAAAAAGCGGGGTTGCGTTTGTCCTTCCATCCCGACCAGTTCGTCTTGCTGAATTCGCCCCGGCCCGAGGTCGTGGCGGCCTCCCTCAAGGAACTGGCCTACCAGGCGGAAGTGGCCGGTTGGATCGGCGCGGATGTCGTCAACATCCACGGCGGGGGAGCCTACGGCGACAAGATCGCCGCCCTCCGCAGACTGACCCAGGCCATTCGCGGTCTCGCGCCGGAGATCCGCCGGCGGTTGACGCTGGAAAACGACGACCGCACGTATACGCCGGCGGAACTGTTGCCGGTTTGCCACGCGACGGGCGTTCCGCTGGTGTACGACGTGCACCACCATCGGTGCCTGCCGGACGGGTTGACGCTGGCGGCGGCGACGAAAGCGGCCTTGGCGACCTGGGACCGCGAACCGCTCTTCCACCTCTCCAGTCCGCTCGCGGGTTGGCGCGGCCGCGCGCCCTTCCGCCACCACGACTACGTCGATCCGCGGGATTTCCCCGACTGCTGGCGGACACTCGCCCTGACGGTGGAGGTCGAGGCCAAGGCCAAGGAGCTGGCGGTCCTGCGCTTGCAACGCGCCTTGGCGCGACCGCGGCCGGCGCGGCGGAGAAAGCAGGTGGCGCGCGCCTAGGATTGCAGATGCCGGGCGATGGCCTCGCGGGTCGCGTCCACGAGGCGGGCCTCGTCACCGCGGTCGGCTTCGGGCACCGGCGGCAGAAAGCGGACAAGGACGCGGGTCAGGAACCGGGGCAGGTGCCGTCCGCGCGGCAGGGCGCGGAACGCGCCGCTGATCGCCACGGGAATCACGGGCGCCTGCGTTTCCCGGGCCAGCGCGGCGAAGGTGCTCTTGAAATCCCCCAGTTGGCCGTCGGCCGAGCGCGTGCCTTCGGGGAAGATCAGCAGGATGCCGCCCTTGCGCAAGGCCTGGGCCATCATCTGCAGCGACACCTGCACGTCGCGGCCGACGTCGACGACGATGACATTGCAGCGGCGCGCCAGCCAGGTCAGGAGCCCCGGCTTCACGTGCTTGCGCTTGGCGTAGTAGTAGGTTTTCCGCAGGATCGGATCGGCCAGGAACATCGAAACGAACAAGCCGTCGATGTAGGACTGGTGGTTGGCGACCAGCACGCAGGGGCCGTGCGCCGGGAGCTGGTCCCGGCCCTCGGCGCGAACGCGGAAACACAGGCGCAGCAATCCGCCGAAAAGGTGCTTGATGAAAGGGTGGACCCAGCCGGAGCGGGGCAATTCGGGCGTTTCCTCCGCGGGGTGGGCCTTCAGCAGGGCATCCCACCCGCTGGCGCCTTCGCGGAAGAAAATCCGCTGCTCGTCGGCGTGCCGGACCAGCGCCAGGACCGTCGGGAATTCCTGGAAAACGCTTTCGGGCAGTTTCACGCCGAACGTCTTTTCGATGAAGACGAGGACGGACAGGCGCGCGAGGGAGTCCAGGGCCAGATCCATTTCCCAGTGGGCGCTGGGCGTCACGCGCAGGCATTCCAGCTCGACGCGGAGGAAGCGTTCGAACGCGGCGTAGGCCGGGCCGAGATCCTCGGGCTTGGGCGCGGGCGTCGAATCGCCGCTGAAGGTGCCCACGGCCAAGGCTTCCAGCTCGTGGCGCTTGAGCTTGCCGAGGCGCGTCTTGGGCAGGTCGTCGGCGACGATGGTAAGCTGGGTGATCTTCTTGGTGGGCGGCGCGAGGCGGTTGTACGGCTCCAGCAATTGCCAGCGGAAATGCTCGGCCTGCTGCGCCGGCACGCCGTTCAGGAAGCCGGGCGCCGGCACGATCAGGGCGTGGAGCAGATCGTTGCGCAGGGTGACGGCGACTTCCTTGATCTGGTGCGAAAGTGCCGCCAGTTTGTCTTCGAGTTCCGCGGGATTGACCTTCTTGCCGTTGGGCAGAACGATGATTTCCTTCTTGCGGCCGGTGATGAACAGGTAGTTGTCGATGTCGAGATAGCCGAGGTCGCCGGTATGCAGCCAGCCGTCCTGGATGGCCGCGGCGGTGGCCGCGGGATTTTTCCAATAGCCGGGGAACACGTGGGGGCCCCGGGCAAGGACCTCCCCGGCCTCGATGCGCACCGAGTCGGGCAGGCAGGGATTGCCGCAGGAACCGAGCCGGACGGCGCCGGGGCGCGGGAACGTGATCATCGGGGCGCATTCGGTCATGCCGTAGCCTTCCAGCACCTCGAAGCCGCAAATCGCGAGATCGCGGCCGACGTCGCGGTCGAGCGGCGCGCCGCCGGACACCATTTGGCGCAGCTGCCCGCCGAACTTCTTCTGCACGGGATAGAGCAGCACGCGCGAGACGGACAGGCGTCCGATCGCGGCCGACAGGCGGTAGAGCAGGCGGCCCACGGGAGACTGGAAGAGTTTTTCGACGATGGCTTTGCGGAACAGCGCGTAGAGGCGGGGCACGCCGATGAGGATGGTGGCGCGGTGCCGTTTCATGGCGGCGATCATTTCGGCGGGATCGAGCGAATGGGCCAGGATGATCGTGCCGCCGGAGTAGAGCGGCGCCAGGATGCAACCCAACAGCGGCAGGATGTGATGGAACGGCAGCAGCGCGAACGTGCGGCTTTCCGGCCGGAAGATCGGCACGCGGTCGCATACGGATTGCAGGTTGGTGAACAGGTTGCCGAAGGTCAGCATCACGCCTTTGGGCTCGCCGGTGGTGCCGGAGGTGTAAAGGATCGCGGCGAGCGCATCGGTCGCGCCGGATTCGAGGGGTGCCATCGGCGCGGCGCCGACCGGCCGGGCCGGCAAATCCTCGGTGTCGAAGCCGACGATCCGCGGCGGCTGGCCCGGCAGCGAACGGAGGGCTTCCCGCAGCGCCGGGCCGGTCTTGGCCGAGCAGAACACGGCGACGGGTTCGGTCTGGCCGAGAATGTAGGCGACTTCGGCGGCGGGGCAGAAGGCGTCCACCGGGACGGCCACGCAGCGGTTGCGCCAAATGGAGAAGAGGGCGGCCACCCACTCGGGACGGTTTTCGGAAAAAATCGCCACGCGATCGCCCGGCGCCGAGGGATACAGCGACGCCAGCGCGGCGGAGTGCGCCAGCAGGTCCGCGTAGGCGATTTCGTCGTCCTTCCAGAAGATGGCCGTCTTGGGATGCGGCCGGAGCAGCGTGAAGGCGGCGGCGGGGGCGGGCGGCGAGTTCATGGAGCGTCTCCGGTGCAGGGCTTCATCTCTGGAGCGTGAAAGTGAATTCGCCGCTTTCCGTCAGGCGGATGTAGCGGCGCGGGAGATTGCCGTAGGTCTCGGGATGCCACGAATGGCTGGTGCGGGCCCCCTCCGTCCAGACGAGATGCATGGAGGCGACGTGCTGGCGTTCCGGCGTGGTTTCGCTTTCCGCGTTGGTTTGGATGGAGACCGGAACCACGCGGCCGGCCGCGACGTCGAGCACGCGCACGGGCCGGTTGGTCGGCAGGAAATCGGCTGGTGCGGTTCCATACAGGACCAGGGAGTGGAAATCGTAATCGGCACGGGCAACGAGCGCGGTGGCGGTGCCGGCCATGTCCGTGCGGACGATGCGGACGGCGCCGTTGGAATGCAGCGCGCCGGAAACCAGGGTCAGCTTGGGTCCGTCCTGGATCCGGGCCGCCAGGCGCTCCACCGTGCCGTCAGGGCGGAACGAGGCCGAAAGCTGCTCGGCGTAGGGGTGCCGGGCAACGAAGACCGGCAAGTCGGCCGCGAACGCGGTGGAAACGGTCTTCAAGCCGGCGGACTGGACCAGTTCCACGGTCTGGGTGGCCACGACCGCGTCCTTGAATTTCACTTCGTAGCGAAGGGCGACGGGTTCGGCGCGGGCGGACAGCCCCGACCCTACAAGGACGGCGAGGCATACCGAGGGCAGCAAGCGGAATTGGGTTTTCACGCCGGCATCCTAACGCAGCCCGCGGCGGGGAACAAATGAATCCAGCGTTTTATTTCGGGGCGGCGTCGTTCGCTTTCGTGCTTTCCTCGTCCGGGCGCGCCGGTGTATCGTTGCGCGCATGGCCCGGACCCCTTCATCCAAGAAACGCTTGCTGGCCGAAGGCGCCCATCTGCGGCTGGTGGTCCGCGGCGGCTGGGAATTCGTTGAGCGGCCGAAGATCTCCGGCATCGTCGTGATCGTCGGCACGACCCGCCACGGGTGCGTGGTGCTGGTAACGCAATGGCGGGAGCCTGTCGGGGCCTACGTGGTGGAATGGCCCGCGGGGCTGGCCGGCGACGTGGCCGGCCATGAAACCGAAGCGCTGGAAGAAGCCGCCCGGCGCGAACTGTTCGAAGAAACCGGCTTCCAGGCGGCGACGATGAATGCGGTTCTGACGGGGCCGCCGAGTCCGGGCATTTCGAACGAAATCGTGACGTTCTACCGGGCGCGTGGCATGGTGCGGACGGCCTCCGGCGGCGGCCGGGGCGCCGAACGCATCCGCACCCACGCGGTGCCCATGTCCTGGCTGGTGGAATGGCTGGAGCGGATGCGGGCCAAAGGGTTTCTGGTGGATCCCAAGGTCTACGCGGGCGCCTACCTGCTGCGCGGGGAATTGGACGAATGGCTGCATGACTGAAGAACATCCAGCCGCGCCGGCGGAATCCAAAAAAAGCGGCGGCCCCGCCACGGTGTTCGCGGTGCCCGCGGGCAAGCGGATTTCCCTCGGCGCGCCCAGCCTGCTCGCCTTGGCCAACGGCAAGCTGCTCGTGGCCTTCGACCAGACCGGCCCCGACGTGAAGGATCTCGGCGGCAAAAAAGGCCACGACGAAAAACGCAAGCGGTGGATGCAGGGGAGGGTCATGTCGTCGGGCGACGGCGGCGTGACCTGGAAACTCGCCGCCACTTTTCCCTTTCGCCGCGCCAGCCTGTTTCGCGACGGCGGCGATGTCTACCTGCTGGGCGAAGCCTCGGGCGGCCTCTGCCTGATGCGTTCGCCCGACGGCGGCGCGAGCTGGTCCGCGTCCATGGACCTGACGGGCGACGTGGATTTGTGGCTGGCCCCGACGACCGTGCTGGCCGATGGGGAGTCCTGGTACGTGCCGGGCCTGGTTCCCGTCGGCGGCGCGATGGGCTTGACGGTATTCCGCGCGCCGCGCGGCGCCAGCCTGATGAACCGCAAGGCCTGGACGCAGGGACCGGTCTCGCCCCCCTTGGCCGGGTTCGTGCCCGCCGTCGCCGGAGCGGGCTTCGGCGTGCCGGCCGACGGCTCGCCGGTGCTCTGGCGCGATCCCGTTCTGGTGAAGATTCAGGATGCCCGCCATCCGTGGCACGGGGCGGGGGCATTGCACGTCGCGGGGGCGACGGGGTGCGGTCGCCAGCATTGGGCGGCTTGGTTGCGGCTGGACGCCAAGGAATTGACCTTGGCGGTGCCGCGGACGCCTGGCGGCGAGCCGTGGTGCTGGCTGCCCCTGCCGGGCGGCCACGACAAGTTCGATCTGTTCTACGACGAACCCAGCCATGCGCATTGGCTGCTGGGCTGCCGCGGGAGTCGCGGGGTACCGCTGGGCCGCGAAGCGAGCCACGAGGCGGGGTTGCGCCGCATTGGCGCGTGGACATCCGAAAATCTCATGGAATGGCAGTTCGCCGGCGGGGTAGTGGCCGGCGGGGAAGGGCCGGCGGGCATTCGCTGCGACCCATCCGGGGCGGTCTGCGGCAACGATCTGGCGGTGGCCTGCCGCGCCGGCGGACCGGGCAGCCGGAACGCCCGCGAAACCACGCAGGTGCTGTGCGCGCTCCTGCCGAATTTCCGCGCGAAAAACGGTTGATTTTGGGCGTGATTTCCCGCCCGGAGTCCATTAAGGTTGGCGCCTTTGGTTCAGGAGACCCCGATCATGAATGACACCGACACCGCCCTGCCGCCGGCGCGCACCCGCGTCTGGGTGCCCCTGGTTTTGGCGCTGGGGGCCCTCGTCCTGTATTTCATCACCCTGTGCCGCGGGGCGTTTCCCGGACTGCCGGCCAAAAGCCTGGCGTGGCATATGTGGCTCGATGCCGTGCCCACGTTGCTGGATTCCCTGTGGGGGCGCCTGGTCCGTCTATGCGCCGCGGGGGCGGGCGCTGCCCTGCCGCAATGGATGGGCGCCCTGAGCGCGGTGTTCGGCGCGGCCTGCGTCGCGCTGCTGGCCGCCTTGATGATGCGGGTGCGCCACTCCGTCCACGATGCGCACGATCCCGACGAAATGCGGCGCGAAACCCAGGCGTGCGCGCTGGGGGGCCTGACCGCGGGGCTGTACGCCATGGCGAGCGTTCCCTTCTGGGTCTTGTCGACCCGTTCGCTGCCCGGCACGTTCCATTTGCTGTTGCTGCTGGGCGCGGTTTGGCTGTTCGCGGAATACCAGCGCACGGGCAAGACGGCGTTCCTCTATCTGCTGGGGCTGCTCTATGGCGTCGGCATCGCCGAATTCGCCACGTTCTGGGTGTTCGCGCCGCTGGCCGCGGTGCTGGTGGTCCGCGCCATGCTGCAGCGCGCCGAGTTCAGCGTGCGGGTGCTGGTGCGCACGGGCCTGTGCGTGCTGCCCGGACTGCTGCTCTACGTCTGGAACGGCTGGACGCTGTGGGCCGATCCCGCCGTGCGCCTGCGCGGGTTCGCCTCGATGTGGGCGGTGATCTGGTATATCTGGCGCGACCAATGGCATCTGATCGTGAATGCGCCGCAAACCACGGGTTTCCTGATGGTCATGGCGCTCACCATCCTGCCGTGGGGCATGCTGTTCCTGCTGCGGGCCAAAAAACCGGCCTGGCGCTATTCGGCATGGCAGACGGCCCTGCGCCTCGCGGTGCTGCTCCTCGCCATGGGCGTGGTGTTCAATGCGCCGTTTGCGCCTTGGCGCTTCTTCGGCATGTACTACCTGATGGCTACGCCGTACCTGATCCTGGCCGCCTGCGCGGGCTATGTCGCGGGCGAGCTGTGGGTGATGGGGCAGGTCCGGGAACATCGCAACGCCGGCATCGGCCAACCCCTGCGCAGCTTGATGGGGGTGGTGGGCCTGCTGGCGCCGGTGGCGGTGGTGGCGGCCGGCTACTGGAATTGGCCCGTGGCCAATGGCCGCCCCGGCGAAAGCGTGGCCGCCCTGGCGGACGGCGTGCTGGCCGATCTCGCCGGCCGCGACGTCTTGCTGTCCGACGGCATTCTGGACGACGGCATCAGCCTGCGGGCGCGGGCGCGCGGCCTGGATCTAACGGTTGTCGCCTTGCCGCAAACGCCATCGGACCTGTACCGCCGCTATTTGGCGCAGCGTTTCCCCGGGTCCCGCCAGCAGTCCCTGCTGCAAGTCGGCTTTGGCGCATTCCTCCAGGATTTCCTCGCCCAGGACGAAGGCTTGGCGCGCACGGCGTCGCTGGACGTGACCGACCCGCTGCGTGAATTCGGTTATCTGGTCCCGGATGGATTGATCTACCGCGCGGAACCGTCCGGAGACCGGGTCGATTTGGCGCCGCTGCTCGAAAAGCAACGGCCCTTCTGGAACCGCATGGAACAGTGGGCGGCCCGGGCGATCGATGAACGCAATCCCGCCGCCTTCTACCAGCGCCAGGCCCTGCGGCTCGCATCCAAGGCGGCGAACAACGTCGGCTTCATGCAGGTGGAACGCGGCGATGCCCTGGGCGCAGTGGAAACCTTCAAGCAGGCGCGGCGGATCGATGCCGACAACGTCAGCGCCTTGTTGAATCTGCTGACTCTGGCGCAGGAGCGGCAGTTGCCCGAATTGCCGGAATACGAGGCCGCCTGGACCGCCTTCAAGGAACGGCACGTCGACACCCGCGTGATGTGGGCCCTGTCGGGACTGTACGGCTACGTGCACAACACCGGCTTCTTGGTCCGGCACGGCATGATCTGGGCCGTGTCCGGCAAGCCGCGCATGGCCGAGGCCGAGCTGCGCCGCGCGGCGGGAACCCAGGCGGTCGATCCGGCTGTCAAGGCGTTCCTGGGCCGGGCCTACCTCTCCAGCGGCGATTTGCGCCGCGGGGCCGAGTTCTACCGCGACGTCCTCAAGGAAAAGCCGAACGATCCCGAGGCCTTGACGATGCTCGCGGAATTGGCGATCGGCAACGAAAACTACGCGGTGGCCGAGCAGCTCCTCGGCCAGGCGGAAGCGGCCGGCGTGCCGCCGGCGCGGCTGCGCTTCGAGCGCATCGTGCTGCAATATCTCCAGGGCCAGATCGAACCCGCCGTGGCCGCGCTGAAGGAACTGGCCAAGCAGTCCACGGACGACAGCCGCGTCTGGGCCTGGCTGGCCATGCTGACCGGCGACGGCCGCGATCCCGCCACCTACGACAAGGCCCTGAAGTCCCTGAAAAACCTGCAGGGCAGTTCGCCCGAGGTCCGGCTCATGCTGGCGGAACTCTACCAGAACCGCCAGCAATGGCCCGAAGCCCGCAACGAACTCGAACAGGTCCTGCGCATGAACCCGCGCCAGGTCCGCGCGCTGGAAATGCTCGTCGACGTGGATTTCCAGGAACGCAAACGCGAATTGGCCGAAGACCACGTGCGCATTCTGCTGACCCTCGATCCGGACAATTTCACGGGCAACCTCATGCTGGGCTCCTTCCAATACGCCCGGGGGCAATATTCCCTCGCGGAATCGTCCTACCGGACCGCGCTCCAGAAGCGCCGGGATCCCACGGCCTTGAACGACTTGGCCTATTTGCTGATGCTGAAGGAAGGCGGGCGGCCGGAAGCCCGGACCTTGGTGGAAGAAGCCTTGGCCGCCCAGCCGGCCAATCCCGTGTTCCTCTCCACGCGCGCCGAATTGAACCTGCTGGACGGCCGCTACGACGAAGCGGAACGCGACCTGCAGTTGGTGCTGGCCGCCATGCCCGACAACGCCCAGAGCCTGCTGTTGTCCGCCCGGCTCTACGCGGCCCGCGGCCAAGCGGCAGCGGCGCGCGACGTCGCCGGGCCCTTGTCCGACCGCTTGGGCGAATTGCCGGCGGAACAGCAGGTGCAATTGCAGGACTTGCTCAAGAACACTCCGTAGGCCGCCGGCGGCGCGGCCGGGAGGATGAGCCAGAACACGACATGCGCGAGCAAAATGCCATGGCCAGTTCGCAGGCCGCCGCACGCGGTCTCTGCGCGCTGTTGTTCGTTGCCGCGCTGGGCGTCTACGTGGCGACCCTGAACTGGGCGCCGACGCCGGGCATGCCGACGCGATCGCTGCTGGCGCATCTGCGGCTCGATGCCGCGCCCAGCGGCATGGATCCGCTGTGGGGGTGGATCGTGCGGCGGCTGGCGGACATGCCCGGCCTGTCGCTCGCCGGCTGGACGGGCTTGGTCAGCGCCTTCTGCGGCGCGGCCTGCGTGGCGCTGCTGGGATTCCTCATGGCGCGGGTCGGCTATCGCCTGGCCGCGGACGCCGCCCCGTACCAGCAGGCGCGGGAACGCCAGGCCCGGCGGCTGGCGACGCTCGTCGCGGGCTTTTATCTGGCGTGCGGCATTCCCTGCTGGGCCGCGGCCACGTGTTCCTTGCCGGGGACCTTCCATCTGCTGTTGTTGCTCCTGGCGGCCGTGGTCTTCTCCGAGTTTCAACGCACCGGCCGGCGCCGCTATCTGGTCCTGCTGGGATTTGCGTTCGGCATTGGCATGCCGGAATTCCCGACCTTCATGGTCTATTTCCCGATGGCGCTGGTGCTTGTGTTCCGGGAATTGTTCCGGAAACGCATGCTGCGGAACTGGCGCGCCTACGCGGCGTTCGCGCTTGGCCTCGCGCCGGGCCTGGCTCTGTATCCGCTCCACGCGGGGGCCTTGTTCCGGCAGGGCGTGGCGTTGGAACTCTATGCTTCCCCGTGGCAGGCCTGGGCGCAGATCCTGCAGGAACAGTTCCAGTTGATCGCGCATGCGCCCTACCGCAATCC
>JAKLIL010000329.1 GCA_022709625.1 Verrucomicrobiota bacterium | reverse complement strand
GGCGGGCTGGCGATCGCGTTCGACGAAGAGCAGGAGGAAGCCGCCGCCGCCCGCGCCGGTGATTTTGCCGCCGAGGGCGCCGGCCCGGCGGGCGGTTTCGTACATGGCGTCGATCTCGGGACTGCTCACCCGGCTGCTGAGGGAGCGTTTGAGCAGCCAGCTTTCGTGGAGCAGGCGGCCGAAATCGGCGAGATCGCGACGGTCGGTCAGCAGGCGCAGGCCCTCGTCCACCATCGCGGCCATCTCGGCCAGCTCCTTGTTTTTCCGCGGGACGTTTTCAAGCTGCTCGGCGACGACTTCGGAGGAATGGCGGGAGAACCCGGTGAAGAACAGAAGGAGGGAGTCCTGGAATTCCTGCAGGCGTTCGGCCGAGAGCGGGACGGGCTCGACGGCGATGGAGTCGTCGGGCGCGAAGCGGACATGGTTGAGGCCGCCGAACGCGGCGCTGACCTGGTCCTGGGAGCCGACGCGGTCGCCGCACAGGTCGCGTTCGACGTGGATGGCCTCGGTCGCGAGCTGGAGTTTGGAGCGGAATTCCCCGCGCAACGCATGCAGGGCATGCAGCAGCCCGACGGTGAAGGACGAGGAGGTTCCGAGGCCGGTCATCTTGGGCAGATCGCCGTCGTGGTGGATTTCGATGCCGTCGTGGATGTCCAGGAGCCGGAGGCATTCGCGCACCGCGGGGTGCTGGATGTCCTCGATGCGGTGGACGTTCTCGATGATGGAATAGACGATGCGGGATTTGTGCTCGAAGAAGGGGGGGAGCCAGCGGCAGGTCAGGTAGCAATAGCGGGCGATGGCGGCGGCGAGCACGGCCCCGCCGTGCTCCCGGTACCAGGCGGGATAATCGGTGCCGCCGCCGAAGAACGAGACGCGATAGGGGGTCCGCGAGATGATCATGCCTGTGCCTCGGTATTTGCCCGTGGAAAAAAGTTCATTTGCCAACCGCAATCGTCCATACTAGCGGCAGATGAGGTCGAAAATGAAGCAAATTTGGCGGGTGGCGCCGGTGGTGGTTCTGATCGGCTTGGCGGGAGGCTGCGGCGGGCGCCCGGCGGACGCGCCCGCCACGGTGGCAAACCTGGCGGAACGTTTGGCCGATCCGCTCTGGCTGGCGCGGCTGGACCAGGCGGATACCAAGCTGCATTCTTCGTACGACCGCACGGGCGGCAACAACGACTACGGAACTTTCCTGCGGGATAGCCGGACGCCGGGCTGGAAGGTGGTGGCCGACCTGAAGGGGCCGGGCTACGTGTCGCGGGTTTGGTTCACGGGCGCAAAGGACGGCCTGCCCTTCCGTTTCCGGTTTTATTTCGACGGCGAAGATGCGCCGCGCCTCGAAGGCGACGTCAAGGAACTGTTCGGCGGGAAACTGGCGCCGTTCCTCGCCCCGCTGGCGGAATACAACAACTACTGCTGGTACTCGTTCGTGCCGCTGCCCTACGCCAAGAATCTGCGGATCGAGTGCGAGGCGGGACCGGCGGGTTCCAAGCCGTACTACCAGATCTCCGCATCGGCCTTGCCGCGCGGTACCCCGGTGGAGACCTTTGCCTGGCCGTTGCCGGCGCGCGACGTCGCGGCCCTGGAGAAGGTTCGTGCCATCTGGGCGGCGAACAAACTGCCCGACGCCGGCAACCGGCAGGATTTCACCCTGGCGGATTGGAACGATCCCATCCGGATCGCGGGGCCGGCCGTCGTGCGGCGTTTGGAATTCGTGCCGGACTGGACCCAAATCCCGGAAGAAGCGCGGGACGTGGTCCTGCGCGACTGGATGGTATCAATCCGCTTCGACGGCAGCACCAACGCCAGCGTGCGGACGCCGCTGGGCGATCTCTGCGGCGTGCCGTGGCGGCGGGTGCGGGCCCGTTCGCTCTATTTCGGGATGGAAGGCGAGGCCCTCTTCTGCGCGTTTCCCATGCCCTTCGGGCAATCGGCGGAAATTCGGCTGGAAGCCGGCCGGGTGTCGCCGGTGCCGGTGGCGATCCACGCGTGGGTCGAGCCGCGTCCGGCCGCGGCGCCGGATGCGCTGGGCTACTTCCATGCGGGCTGGTGGCGCACCACGCCGAACGAGGTCGGCCGACCGCATCCAATCCTGCGCGCCAAGGGTCGCGGCAAGTTCGTCGGCTGCCTGCTGGCGGTGACGACGCTGGACGGCACGTACTGGGCGCTGGAGGGCGACGAAAGCATCCGCAAGGACGGCGAGCAGACGCCCGGCTGGCTGGGCACGGGGCTGGAGGATTATTTCAACGGCGGCTGGTACTACCAGAACGTGATGGCGGGTCCGACGCACGGGCTGTTCGTGAAGGAGCCTTTCCGGACCGTGCAGTACCGCGTGCACCCGATGGATCCGTCGCGGTTCGACGAATCGCTGGACATGGCGTTCGAACGCGGGCCGGACCACGCCAGCCACGCGTTCTTCGAAAGCGTGGCCTGGTACTATTTGGATCGGCCCGCGGCGGCCGACACGGTACGTCTGCGTCCGGAAAACCGCGGCGTGCCGCCGGATCCGCGACTGGACCCGGCGACGATCATCACGGCGCTGTGGAACCACGAGCGGTTCGGCGATTGGCAAGGCGCGCGCGACGAATTGGCCGCGCGGTTGCGGCGCTTCGGGGCGCAATATTCCGTCCCGGCGCGGCGCATGCTGGAATTCCGTCTCGCGCTGCTTGACGAGCGG
>JAKLIL010000328.1 GCA_022709625.1 Verrucomicrobiota bacterium | reverse complement strand
AGTCCTCGCGAAAGTCTCCGGATGCTTTTCAAGCGGGACTGCAACGTAACCTGCACGTCTTCGGTAGACGAGGGCATGGACGTTCTGCGCAGCGGCGCGGCGCCGGACATCGTCATCATGGACATCAAGATGCCGGGCAAAAGCGGCATCCAGGGCCTCAAGGAGATCCGCGCCCTCGACCCGCTGGTGTCCATCGTGATGCTGACCGGCTTCGGCTCGCTGGAAACCGCCCAGGAAGCCATCCGCAACGGCGCGACCGATTATCTCAAAAAGCCGTTCGACACCGCGGAAATCCGCACCGCCATCGCGGGCTACATCCAGCGCACCCACCTGCACCGCAAGCGGCAGGCCGCCACCCAGCAACTCGAAACCCTCACCGCCCAGTTGCGGGAACAGCTCGACGCCAAGGAAAAAATGGCCAGCCTCGGGGAGGAATCCTCCGAGTTCGTCCACGACCTCAACAACCCGCTCAGCGTCATCAACGGCTACGTCCAAATGCTCATCGAGGACGTGCGGGAGAAAAAGGCTGCGGACCCGGCCCTCACCGTCGACTATCTCGAACAGATCGAAAAGGGCGTGGCCCGCTGCCGCGACATGTTGACGCTGTGGCGCGAACGGTCCAAGCGGATCGATTCCTCGGTCCGGCGCATCGATCTCGGCGCGCTGGTCGCCGAAATCGCCCAGAACATGCAGACGCTGGCCGCCCGCAAGTCCGTGCAGATCCGACTGGCCCCGGGCCCCGCCGACAGCGTCATCGAGGGCGACAACATCCTGGTGTTCCGGGCCGTCCAGAACATCGTCGGCAACGCGCTCGAAGCCGTCCCTGCGTCCCGCGGCGAGATCCGGATCCGCTGGCGGACCGACGGGCGGCGGGCGCTGGTCGAAGTGGAAGACAACGGCGGCGGCTTCCCCCCCGGCAAGATCGCAGACATGCAAACCCGGCACTACACCACCAAGGGGGCGACCGGCGGCATGGGACTGGGTCTGTTCATCACCAAGAACATCGTCCAGGCCCACGGCGGCCAGCTCGTGCTGGCCAACAACGCCGCCGGCACGGGCGCCTTGGTCACCCTCGCCTTCCCCCGCCTCGGGTAGGGCATTTCCGGATTGATCCCGGCCGCCCTCGGCCCCTCGCCGGCCGTCAGGTCTGCCCGCCGCGCAGCGCCGTGAAAATCCACGCCGCCATTTTCGGCCCGACGTTGGGCGCCGCGGCGATTTCTTCGCGCGAGGCGCGGCGCAACCGCTCCACCGATCCGAAATGCGCCAGCAAGCCCGCCTTGCGCTTGGCGCCGATGCCGGGAACGTCGTCGAGGATCGATTCGCGGATGCGCCGGGCGCGCAGCTTGCGATGGTAGGTCAAGGCGAAGCGGTGGGCTTCGTCGCGGATTCGCTGGATCACCCGCAACGCCGGCGAATCGGACGCGAACCGCAGCGGCGCCCGCTCGTTGTCCGGATCGTGGTACAGCTCCTCGAACTGCTTGGCGATGCCCGCCACGCGCTGGCGGCCCAGGCCCAGCGCCTCCAGTTCCGCGCGCGCGGCGCGCAGCTGCGCAATGCCCCCGTCCACCAGCACGAGATCCGGCAGCTTCTCTTTTTCCTCCAGCGCGCGGGTGAATCGCCGGCGGATGACTTCGGCCATCGAAGCTGGATCGTCTGCGCCCGCCACCGTCTTGATCCGATACGTCCGGTAGCGCGCCGGAGTTGGGATGCCCGCCACCGCCACGACGCGGCTGGCTACCGAACTGGTGCCGGAGATGTTGGATACGTCGTAGCATTCGATGACGCCGGGCGGCTGCGGCAGCCCCAGGCACCGTTGCAGTTCGGCCAACCCCTGCTGCGCTTCTTCCCGCTTGAGGCGGAGCGTCTTGCGGCCCCGCGCCTTTTCGCGGATCCCCTTCAGCAGCAGCAAATAGGTGTCGCGCAGCGCGGCCGCCTTCTCGAAGCGCATTTCCTTGGCGGCCGCCGCCATCTGTTGGCGCAGGTGGTCCAGGAATTCCCGCCGGCCGCCGTCGAGAAACGCGCCGGCGGTCAGCACGCGTTCGCGGTATTGCTCCGGCGACGCCTTGCCGATGCAGGGCGCCGAGCAGAACCGGACGATGTCGTTCAGGCAATGGCGGTGGTCTTCGGGCCCCGGCACGCGCGGCGAACAGCGGCGCAGCCCGAATTGTTTCTCCACGAATTCCAGCGACGCCCAGGCCGCGGCGGACGAAGCGTAGGGCCCCCAATAGCGCGCGCCGTCCTCCTTCCGCAGGCGCACCGCCGAAAAGCGCGGAAACGGGTCCTGCAGGTTCACCCGCAGCAGCAGAAACCGCTTGTCGTCCTTCAGCGACACGTTGTAGCGCGGCCGGTAGTCCTTGATGAGGCGGCTTTCGGTCAGCGTGGCTTCGGCTTCGGTCTTCAGCGGAATGAAATCGAGGTCGTCGATGCTGTGGATGAGGCCGCGCAGCTTGGGATCGGCCTTGGCCAACGTCGCGCGGCGGAAATACGACGACACCCGGCTGCGCAGGCTCGCCGCCTTGCCGACGTAGATGATGCGCCCCTGCCGGTTCCGCATCAGGTAGACGCCGGGCTGGTCCGGCAAGGCCGCGAGTTTCGCCTTCACCTTGTCCGAGAACGTCCACATCCCGGCACCAGTGTAGGTCCGTCCGCCGCGTCCGCGCAACGGGAAACCGCCGCCGGGCCCGCG
>JAKLIL010000327.1 GCA_022709625.1 Verrucomicrobiota bacterium | reverse complement strand
GGCGTTGACAAGCCGCGCGCAAAAGCGGGAAATAACCCACCATACGGTGCGCACCCCAACGCCCGTCAAAGGAGACCCACGAGATGAAGAAGATCATTGCCTTGTTCACGTTCGCGGCGGTGGCCGCAACCCCGCTGGCCGCGTTGGCCGCGGAAGCTTCCGTGTATGCGGACGTTCTCTCCGCCTACGTGTACCGGGGCCAGGTCGGCAACGAGGAAGCCGTCTTCCAGCCCGGCCTCGACGTAACCGGACCGCTGGGATTCGGCTACAGCCTCTGGGCCAGCATGAACCTGACCCATGCGGACGAAACCGCCTGCCCCTGGTATCCCGACACCGCCGGCGAATGGAGCGAACTGAACCTGGGCCTCAACTGGACCACTCCGTGGGAAGGCCCCGTCAGCCTGACCCTCGGCGGCATCTATTACGTCTTCCCGCAGGACGAAAGCGAAGTCGAAACGGACGACAACGACGAGGTGGTTCTCGACGAGGACGGCTTCCCCGTCGTCTCCCAAAACCCGGCCGACGGCGCCTACGAGGTCTACGCCGAAGCAGCCGTGGACACGCTGTTGCAACCCACCGTCCGCTTTTGCCACGACTTGGCCAACCAGGACGATTGGTGCCTGCTCTTCTCCCTGGGCCACAGTTTCGAACTGACCGAGAAACTGTCGCTCGATCTCGGCGCCACCCTCGGCTACGCCGGCGAGTACTACGTGAGCGACAACTACGACGATTCCGACGCCGGATCCGCCTTCACGCACGTCCAAGCCGACGCCGGCCTGAACTTCGCCCTCACCGAGCAGGCGTCCGTAGGCCTCAAAGGCAGTTACAGTTCGGTCCTCGACGGCGACATCCGCGACGACATCCAGGCCGCCGATGGCGGCTACCCCGAAGTGGATATCTTCTTCGGCGGCGTCACGGCCAGCTATTCGTTCTAATATCCGCGCCTTGCCACAACGCGAAACGCCCGGCGGAATTCCGCCGGGCGTTTTGTTTGGCCGTACGGTACCGGTCAGGGGGCCGCTGGCCGCGCCAAGGCGAGGGTCCGGGAGAATCCGTTGCGATCCACCGCCTTTCCCGCGGCGGTATCGCCCGTTGCGGCGAATACGAGGTTCACGTCGTAGTTCTCGGTTGGAAAGACCATCGTGAATTGCGCCGTGTAGCCTTCCATCGTGCCGTAGAGGCGGGCTTGCGCGCCGTCCTTCGTTTCCAGATCACCCCCGAGATCGCCGTTCGCCTGCGACACGGTCAAGTCCATGACCCCTAGATAGGCGCCATCTTCGGCGACGTTCCACTTGCCGTTCACGTCGACCGCCGGCGGCAGAAACGCCTCGTCGCCGCCGGCGTCGCTACTGCTATCGCACCCCGCGAGCAACCCGCCCATGGCCACCGCAACGCCAAGCCAAGCCATTAACTTTCGTTTCATTGCGCCATTCCCTTCTATTTCCATACGCCTTCGCAAACGCGCCCGCACGCCTTGCACCGGCCGGCGGCATCCATTTCCCGGAGTTCCGCCCCAAATCCTTCGCGCTCGATCAACAGGGCCCGGCATTGCGGGCAATGCGTCGCCGTCCAATCCTGCATGCGGCGGACGTTCCCGCCGTAGACGTGGAGCAATCCGTTCTTGCGGGCCAGTTCCCGGGCGCGGCGAATCGTTTCCAGCGGCGTGGATGAAACGTCCAGCATTTGCCCGTCGGGATGGAACGCGCTGAAATGCAACGGGGTGCCGACCCCCAGATGGCCCGCCACCCAGGCTGTCAATTCGTCCAGTTCCGCGTCGGTGTCGTTGTGCCCCGGAATCAGCAGCGTCGTCACTTCCAGCCAGCACGTCGTTTCCTTGCGAATGGCTTCCAGGGTTTCCAGTACCGGCGCCAGCCGCACCCCGCACAAGCGGCGGTAGAAATCGTCGCGGAACGATTTGAGGTCCACGTTGGCCGCATCCATCTTACGGAAGAAATCCAGCCGCGATTCGGGCGAGAAGTAGCCCGAGGTCACGGCGGCCATCCGCAGGCCTTTTTCATGGCAGGCATCGGCAATATCCATCGCGTACTCCGCCCAAACGGCCGGCTCGTTGTAGGTCGCGGCCACGGCGGGCAGCGCCTGCGTGGCGGCCAGGTTGGCCACGTCCTCGGGCAACACGGGGCCGCGGGCCGCGCGCGATTCGCCTGCGGGGTGGCTCAGGTCCCAGTTCTGGCAGAATCGGCAGCTCAAGTTGCAGCCCAGCGTGCCCAGCGACAGGATTTGCGTACCCGGCAGGAAATGGTTCAGCGGTTTTTTCTCGATGGGATCCACCTGCAGGGCCACGGGCCAGCCCCAGGTCTCGGCCATCAGCACTCCGCCGTGGTTGACGCGGCCAAAACAGCGGCTCCGCCCCCCTTCGGGAATCCGGCAGCGGTGCGGGCACAAGGCACAGTTAACGCTGCGGTTTTCCCCGGCTTGCCAGTAGCGGGCCGTTTTCATGAGTGCGCTCCCGGCGCCTTCTCCAACGCCCGTTGGATGGCTTCCCACACCAACGTGGCGCAGTGAATCCGCGCCGGAAACCGTTCGATGCCGTTGAATGCCTGGAAATCCCCCCAGGCTTCTTCGAACCCGGTTTTGCCGAGGCGGGCTGCGAACGCCGCCGCCATCGCCCCGATTTCGGCGCGGGTCCGGCCCACGAGCCGTTGCGCCGCCATCGAGGCCGACGCGGTG
>JAKLIL010000326.1 GCA_022709625.1 Verrucomicrobiota bacterium | reverse complement strand
GCGGATTTCCGGGCCGGCCAAATTCCCGACTTGCAGACGCGCACGGTATCGGTGACCGACGTCTACGATGAATTTTCCCATGGCTTGGCGACGCCCGCCGCCATCCACCGGTTCCTGGCCTATGTCGCCGGGCATTGGACGGCTCCTGCGCCCCAATACCTCCTGTTCGCTGGATCGTCCAGCATGGATTACAAAAACCATCTGGGCTACAACGGCTCGCTGGTGCCGATGGAGTTTACGGACACGCCCTATGGGCCATATTCCGCCGACAACCTCCTGGCTGACGTGACCGGCGACGACGGCGTGCCCGAGTTTTCCCTGGGCCGCATTCCCGCGCACAACTCCGTTCAACTGAGCAACATCGTCGACAAGCTGGTGCTGCACGAGAATCCGGCCTTGCGGCCGGCGACCAACCGCGCGTTCGTTTGCGCCGACGATCCCGATCTCGGCGGGGATTTCCATGCCTCGGCCGACCGGGTTGCGGCGGTGGTGCCGGCATCCTATTTGGTGGGCAAATCCTATCTCAAGTCACCCGCGACCAACACCGAGATCTGGGTGCGCGCCGCCGTCAGCAACGCCTTCCACGTCGGCACCGGCCTGTTCATCTATTTCGGCCACAGCGCTTGGGACCGATTGGCCGGGGAAGGGATCTTCCGCAACGCCGACGTCTTGACCCTTTCGAATTCACCGGTCTTTCCAATCGCCCTGCTGGGCACCTGCTGGGCCAGCCGGCACGAGTGGCCCGGACAAGCCAACCTGTATTTCGGCAAGCCCCTGATGCTGGCCACCAACAAGGGCGCGCTGGCCACCTGGGGGCCGTCCAGCGAAACGTTCAACGACGACCACGAAACGATGACCACGCTGTTCCTTCAAAACCACGCGGCCCATCCGGCCCTCCGTCTGGGCGACGCTTGCCGCGTGGCCGTCCAGCAGGCCGCCACCTCGGGCGTGGACCGCTTCCACGTCGAAACCATGACCTTGATGGGGGATCCCCTGGCCACCATCCGGTAGTACCAACCCCATGAAATACCAACAAATCCCCAATGTGGTCGCCCGGCGTCTGGGCGCGGAAATCCTCCTTGTCCCGGTGAAAGGCAATCTCGCCGACATGCGCCGGGTTTTTACGCTCAACGCCACAGGCGAGGCGATCTGGCAGGCCTTGGCGGCACCCGTCACCCTGGAGCAAATCGTTGCGCGGCTGGACGAGGCGTTCGCCGTTCCGGAGGCGACCGCCCGGGCGGACGCCGCCGAAATCCTGGAGCATATGTCGGCCTGCGGACTGGTCCGGAAAATCCAGTAGCCCCGCGCCACTTTCTGCTTGCCATTGTTTGCCGCGTGCCCTAGATTGCCCCCGTAATGAAGGAGTACTTCATGGATCAGATAGACATGCAGGAACCTGTGGCGAAACAGGAGTACGTCAAACCCGTATTGACCACGGTTGAAATCGCGGCCCGCGAACTGCTCGGCACGGGCGGCGAGCCGCCCGAGGGTTGATGAAATCGTGGCGTCGGTTGCAAAGCGGGTTTACCGTAAACCGCTCTTGACGGTGGTCGAGATTGCGGCGCGTGAGCTGTTGGGGACCGGACCGGAACCGCCGCCCGAAGACGTGAAAGCGCGCGATGCTCTCGGTGCGGATGTCCTGACGGAAGACATCGAAGGATATTGATAGACGCCGGGCCTGCCTCTTCTCCTGTGCGGCCCTCCGGGGACGAGCCACCGCCGACAGCCTCGGAAATGCTTTCTTCCTGCTGCATCCAAATCGCCGGACTGGATTTTCGGTTTGCCAGTCCGGCGAACGTTTTTTTTCCGGAATTGGCGAATTCCACCTTCCTGGCATTCCGCCGGGCGCTTGAAGCGCCACCGGCGCCGGATCGGCTTGAAATCCACCTGCGTCCGTTGGCGCCCGCGCCGGTGCCCGCGCGGTTCCGACATGTCATCACCACCGATCTGCAGTCGCAGATCTATCGCGCCGGGCGGACGTTCTTGATCCAGAAATTCGGGGCCGGCGCCCAAACCGATGCCCTGCGCTGGACGACCCTGTTCGACGCCGGGCAAGGCGTTGCGGATTCCGCCGGGCCGGCCAAGGCCGGCTCCGGAGATGGCTTGGTCCTGCCGGATTTGCGCTGGTATCCCCACTACCAGTTTTTGCTGACGGGATACTTGGCCCAACGCCGCGGCGCGCTCCATCATTGCGCCGGGGCCGTGTACCGCGGCCGAATGTATTTGTTTCCCGCCCGGTCCGGTACCGGCAAGAGCACGCTGTCGCGCTTGCTCGCCGCATCGGGGCGCTTCGAGATCGCGGGCGACGACCGGATCGTGACCCGCCGGCTGGGTCGCGAACTGATGGCCTTCGGCACGCCGTGGTTCAGCACCGCCGGATTCTCCGCCAATCTGGCCGCGCCCCTCGGCGGCATATTCTTTCTCCACCAGTCGCCCGACAACCGGATCGAGGACCTGTCGGCGCAAAACGCCCTCCGCCGGCTGCTGCCGGTGACCGATATCCCGTGGTACGACGAGCCGTTCTCCGCCGGGATTCTCGCCCATTGCGAGGATTTGGCGGCCTCCGTGCCGCTGCGTGCGTTCCATTTCCGCCCCGACGCCACCGCCGGGGAGTGCCTGGAAAAAGCCCTTGAAGCCTGACGCAGGCAATCCGCGGCCCAGCCATGCGCCGGGCGCAGAGGCCCGGCCTACCACCGACCAT
>JAKLIL010000325.1 GCA_022709625.1 Verrucomicrobiota bacterium | reverse complement strand
GCCACTGCCCGCCTCGCGGAATACCTCGCGAAGGGATTCACGATGGACGACGAGCGGCTCAAGAATCCGCCCGGTCCCGGCGTGCCCGACTATTTCGACGAACTGCTGGAACGCATCCGCGACATCCGCTCCTCCGAGCGGCGCTTCTACCAGAAGGTGCTGGATATCTACGCGACCAGCGTGGACTACGCCCCGAACGCGGAGTTGTCGCAACAGTTCTTCGCCACGGTGCAGAACAAGATGCATTGGGCGGCCCACGGCCATACGGCGGCGGAAGTCATCCACGAGCGGGCCGATGCAGCGCAACCGCTCATGGGGCTCCAGACCACCCGCCCGGGCGGAATCATCCGCAAAGGAGACGTCGCCGTCGCCAAGAACTATCTGCGGGAAGGCGAGCTGCACGCCCTGAACCGGATCGTGAGCGCCTATATCGAATTCGCGGAACTCCAGGCGCTCAACCGCCGGCCGATGACCATGCGCGACTGGATCGTCAAGCTGGATGAATTCCTGAAGATATCCGGGCGCGAATTGCTGGAGCACGCCGGCACGGTTTCGGCCGAAACGGCCCGGCTCAAGGCGGAAAGGGAATACGAGCGCTATCGCGCCTTGGCCGATGCCCGGCCGCGGCCCGTGGATGCCGCCTTCGAAAAAACGGCAAAACAGTTGCAAAAATTGGCCAAGCCCAAGAGACTAGAGCCACCCAAGCCATGAACGAAGCCGAAACCAGGGCCGAGCGCATCGATCCCGCGTTGAAGGCGGCGGGGTGGGGCGTGGTGGAGGGTAGTCGCATCCGGCGGGAATATCTGATTGCGCCGGGACGCATCGAAGGGGCCGGGCGCCGCGCTATGCCGCTGCGGGCGGACTACGTGCTGGAATACCGCAATCGCCGGCTGGCCGTGGGCGAGGCCAAGGCCTGGGACGAGGAATTGACCGAGGGCGTCGGGCAGGCCAAGGACTATTCCGGCCGGATGGCGGTGCGCTTTGCCTTCGCCTGCAACGGCCGCGGCTTTTACGGAATCGACATGGAAACGGGTCGGGAAGGAGTTTGGGCCAAGTTTCCCACGCCCGACGAGTTGTGGGCGATGACCTTCGCCGCGCCCGACGGCTGGCGCGACCGGTTCGCCGCCGTGCCGTTCGAGGACAAGGGTGGTTCGCATCCCAGCCGCTATTACCAGGACATCGCCGTGGACCGCGCCTTGGAGGCCATCGCGGCGGGTCGGCCGCGCGTCCTGCTGACGCTGGCCACGGGGACCGGCAAGACCTTCATCGCCTTCCAGATCGCGTGGAAACTGTTCCATAGCCGCTGGAACCTGAGCCGCGAGCCGACGCGCCGGCCGCGCATCCTGTTTTTGGCCGACCGCAACATCCTGGCCGACCAGGCCTACAACGCCTTTTCCGCGTTCCCCGAAGACGCCTTGGTGCGAATCGAACCGGACAGCATCCGCAAGAAAGGCCGCGTGCCGACCAACGGCGGCCTGTTCTTCACCATTTTCCAGACCTTCATGAGCGGACCGCCGAAGTACGACGGCACTCCTTCCCCATATTTCGGCGAGTATCCCAAGGATTTCTTCGATTTCATCGTGGTCGACGAATGCCACCGCGGCGGCGCCAACGACGAAAGCACCTGGCGGGACATCCTCGACTATTTCTCCCCGGCGGTGCAGCTGGGCCTGACCGCCACGCCCAAGCGCCGGGACAACGTCGACACCTACAAGTATTTTGGCGAGCCGGTCTTCGTCTACTCGCTCAGGGACGGCATCAACGACGGCTTCCTGACCCCGTTCCGCCTCAAGCAAATTGCCACCACCCTTGACGAATATACCTACGTGCCCGACGACGTCGTGCTCGAAGGCGCGGTGCAGTACGGGAAGCGGTACCAGGAAGAGGACTTCAACAAGATCATCGAGATTCGGGAGCGGGAGAAGAAGCGGGTCGAACTGTTTATGGCCCAGATCGACCCGCGCGACAAAACGCTGGTTTTCTGCGCCTCGCAGGACCACGCCCTGGCCGTGCGCGACCTCGTCAACCAGCTCAAGACCGGCCCAGACCCGAATTATTGCCACCGGGTCACCGCCAACGACGGCGAACTGGGCGAGCAGCATCTGCGCGACTTTCAGGACAACGAAAAAACCATCCCGACCGTCCTAACCACTTCGCAGAAGCTGGCCACGGGCGTGGACGCGCGCAACGTCCGCAACATCGTGCTCATGCGTCCGATTCGCTCGATCATCGAGTTCAAGCAAATCATCGGCCGCGGCACGCGGCTGTTCGACGGCAAGGACTACTTCACCATCTACGACTTCGTGAAGGCCTACACCCATTTCAGCGATCCGGAGTGGGATGGCGAACCGCTCGAACCGGAACCCTGCCCGAAGTGCGGATGCTATCCTTGCGAATGCGCCAAGCCGCCGCCGTGCCCCACGTGCGGAAAGCGGCCTTGCGTCTGCCTTTGTCCGAAGTGCGGGAAGCGCCCGTGCGAATGCCCCTGCCCGAAATGCGGCAAACGTCCGTGCGTCTGCCAAAAGGTCAAGATCCGGCTGGCCGACGGCAAGGCCCGGCGCATCCAGCACATGACGTGCACCACCTTTTGGCATCCCGACGGCACTCCCATGTCCGCCCAGCAGTTTATGAAACTGCTGTTCGGAGAATTGCCACTGTTTTTCGGAAACGAAGCCGAACTGCGCGCCATCTGGAGCCTGCCCGA
>JAKLIL010000324.1 GCA_022709625.1 Verrucomicrobiota bacterium | reverse complement strand
ATGCCCTTGTAGGGCGGCAATTCGAACTCCGGCTCCACGTCCACGGTCACGGAAAAGGCATACGGTTCGCCGGCTTTGAGCGGGGATTGCTGCAAGTCGTACTCGGCCACGGTGGCGAGCTTATGGTCTTTCAGCGCCTGCTGGAATCCCATGGCCAGCAAACGCTCCTGGAGACCTTCGACGATTTTCTTGTCGTAGAGGCGGCAAATCATCTCGAGCGGGGCGCGCCCGGGGCGGAACCCCTTCACTTGGCCGTGTTTGGCGTAAACGGCCAGCGTTTCGTCGTACTCTTTTTGGATTTCCTCCGCGGAAAACTCCACTTTCACCCGCTTCTGGCAGGGGCCAGTGGCATCGACCGTGACATTCATAGCAAGCGCGCGCCTTTCGGATTCGTAGGATGCAAAACAGTTTGCCACCATACCCGCCCCGCCCCTGCGGGTCAAGCCGGCCGGGGCCGTTCGGTAGAATCCATTGAACCCCAATGTTTCATAAAACTCGGAACCGGATCCGGTCGTGCTATCATCGCGTCGTGAAGATATTGTCCGTCGGCGACTGGATTCGGCCGGGCGCATACGCCGTGCAGGCCCGCTATGCCCGCAGCATGCTGCTGACGGACAAAGCCCGACGCGCCTTGTTTGTCGTCGATCCATCCATTGGCGCCGGGCCGTTGAATCTCGTGGTGGCCGCGCCCCATGCCTTCTTGGCGGCCGCGACGCTGTCCCTGCCGCAATGCGTGCCGGGACCGCGCTTCGACTCGGCCATGCCGCGCCTTGACCGGACCGCCCGCGCAAACCTGCGGCGGGTTCTGGTTACGGCCTTGCCGCGCTACGCACCCGCGGAAAGCCTCATCTCGCTGTTCCGGCCGGCGACCCGCCCTCCCCGCTTCCAACTGGCCCGCGACACGTTGTTCCGCAAGGCGCTGGCCCAGATCGCCGCCGGCCGGCTGGCCACTGGGATCCGTTTGATTCGCGGCTGCGGCGAAGGCCTGACGCCGGCGGGCGACGACTTTCTCTGCGGCTGGATGTTGGCGTGCCGCATGCAACGGCAAACGTCCCTTGCCCGCCGCAGCCTAGGCCATGCCCGGGGACGGAACGAAGTCGCCAACGCCTTTCTGGAATTGGCTGCCGCCGGACGAGTCAACCAGGCGTTGCACGACCTGCTGCGCAGACCGACCCCGGCCGGCGTTGCCCGGGTATGCGCGTTCGGCCACAGTTCCGGTGCGGATTTGCTCTGCGGTTTGCGCTGGGGATTGGACTGCGCTCCGAATGCGGACTTTCCCGTTTCGCCTGGCAAGCCGGAGACGGATGGGCGCCCCCGCCCGCGCGGCTGGGGTGCCGCTACCGGACGAGCGCCCACCAAACGAGCAGGCTTAGCGCAATCCGGTACCACCCGAAGGCTTCGAGGGTATGGTGGGAAATGAGGCGCATGAGCCAACGGATGGCCAACCGCGCCACCAGAAAAGACACCACCAGCCCGATGGCGTAGGGCCACATGTCCGACGACCGCAGGGAGCCCCAACCCCGGTACAAATCGTAGGCGCCCGCCAGCAGCAGGACCGGCACGGCGGCAAAGAAAGAGTATTCGGCGGCCGTTTTCCGCCCCAGCCCCAGCAAACGCCCGCCCAGCAAGGTCGCCATCGAGCGGGATGTTCCGGGAAACATCGCGAGGCACTGGAAGAACCCGATGCCCAGGGCCCGTTTCCAGCCAATGCCGTCCACGCCGCCTTCGTCGTGCGACGGCAAGAGCCGCTCCAGCAGGATCATCAGGACTCCGCCAACGCCCAACGCAACGGCAATCGGCCCCGGAGAAAACAGCTTGTCCTTAATCGCGTCGTGGGCCAACAGGCCGCCCACCAGCGCAGGCAGCGTGGTGAGAAACAGCCAGAACAGGCCGCGGATTCCGGCAAACCCAGCGCGACGGCGGAAATCGGCAAGCCGCGCAAACCGGCGTCCGTATTCCGCGATGACCGCCAGGACCGCGCCCGACTGGATCACCACGGCGAAGCTTTCGTGGAACGGCCGGCCCAGCCATTTTTCGAGCAAAATGAGATGGCCGGTGGAGGAGATCGGGAGATACTCCGTGATCCCTTCCACCACCCCCATGAGGGCGGCCATCCAACCCGTTGCGGCAGCCGGCATCGCCTGCTCAACCGCCGCAGGCCAAGGGGCCCGGCGCCGATGTGGATGCTGCTGGAATCACGATCTGTCGTCCTTTCGCCGGAGGCAATGGAAATCGAAAACGCGCACTGTATAACGCTTGGATTCGGCATGCAAGTGTCTTGACCGGTGCGCAGGGGCTGGGTACTGTTCCGACCATGTCGAAAGCCATTTTCCAAGCCGTGCGGCGCGGGTTTTTGGCGCTGTTGTTGCTGGGCGCCGGCGCGCGCGCGTCGACAGCGGAGCCTGCCGCCGAGCCGGCTCCTGACACCACGGCCTCCAAGGGTGGATTTTTGTTTTGGGGCGCGGAACCGCCGTACTATGAAACCGCCCCGAAAAGAGGATTTCACTTGTTCCTGCGGCCCGGCAAAAAGTCGCCGGAGGCGCAATGGGCGCACGTCCAGGCCCTGGAGCGCGCGGGCAAAACCCGTGCGGCCGCCAACCAAGCCTTGGCCTTGCGGCTCTGGTGGCCGAATTCCCCGGAAGCGCCGCTGGCCCAACTCCTGCACGCCCGCCTGCTGGAACGGCGCAACCGTCTCCGGGAAGCGTTC
>JAKLIL010000323.1 GCA_022709625.1 Verrucomicrobiota bacterium | reverse complement strand
ATGGCCAACGTCATCAACGGCGGCGCCCACTCCGACGCCCCCATCGACGTCCAGGAATTCATGATCGTCCCCCGCGGCGCCAAGACCTTCGCCGAAGGCCTGCGCATGGGCGCCGAAGTCTTCCACGCCCTCAAGAAGATCCTCAAGAGCAAGAAGCTCTCCACCGCCGTCGGCGACGAAGGCGGCTTCGCGCCGGGCCTCGCCAGCAACGTCGCGGCCCTCGAAGCCCTCGTCGAAGCCATCGCCGCCGCCGGCTACAAGCCCGGCAAGGATGTCTTCATCGCCCTCGACGTCGCCGCCAGCGAGTTCTTCGACAACAAGACCAAGAAGTACACGCTGCACAAGAGCGACAAGTCCGTGAAGTCCGCCGCCGACATGGTCGCCATGTACGAAGGCTGGTGCAAGAAGTTCCCCATCGTCTCCATCGAAGACGGCTGCGCCGAAGGCGACTGGGACGGCTGGAAGCTCCTCACCGCCAAGCTCGGCGGCAAGATCCAGCTCGTCGGCGACGACGTGTTCGTCACGAACGTCAAGTTCCTGCAGAAGGGCATCGACCTCGGCGTCGCCAACTCGATCCTCATCAAGGTCAACCAGATCGGCACCGTCTCCGAGACCCTGGCCTGCATCGACCTCGCCAAGCGCCACGGCTACACCAACGTGATCAGCCACCGCTCCGGCGAGACCGAGGACAGCTTCATCGCCGACCTCGCCGTCGCCGTGAACGCCGGCCAGATCAAGACCGGCTCCCTCAGCCGCACCGACCGCATCTGCAAGTACAACCAGCTCCTCCGCATCGAAGAGGAACTGGGCAACGCCGCCGTCTACGGCTGAGCCCGGCCGTCGGTTGAATTCCTCCCCTGCCGCCCCGCGGCAGGGGATTTTTTTAGCGCCTGGCGATTCGGATTGCGCCGCTGGCCGCTTCGGGCATAGATTCGCTTTCGGCAGAGCCGTTCGCCGGCCGCCCGGAGACAAAGCATGCCCATCGTCGCCATCGTCGGACCGCTCCTGTTGCTCGCCGCGCTGGTCGCGGCCTATGTCGCCTTTGCCCGCTGGCGGGACCGCAAGCTCGATCGCATTTTCGCCGCCACCCGCATGCCTGGGGCGCGCGCCCACGCCAAAGGCATGCTCTGCGTCTTCGGGCTGCAATGCCCCGCCGTAGCATCGGCGACGGACGACGAACTGGTCATCCATTCCATTTTCGGCAACGTCCGCCGCATCCCCCTCGCGCATATCTCCCTCAAGCAGGAAATCCCTGCCGGCCATTGCTGTTTCGAGCCGTCTTACGCGATCAACCACAACTTCTGGATGAACAAACACCGGTTCCTCCTGGAATGCCCCGAAGAACGCCTGCTGGCCCTCGGCTTAGCCGATCCCGCTCCCTGGCGGGAAATCTTCCAGCCGCGGCCGACATCCGGAGCGACGCCATGAACGACACCCGCCAGATCTGCATCGCCACGTATCTCGACGACATGCTTGCCGAAGTTGCGCGGACGCATCTCGAAGCGCATGGCATTCCCGCCTTCGTTTCGCGGGACGATTGCGGCGGCATGCAGCCGAATCTGGCGAATCTGGGCGGCTTACGCCTGTTGGTCGATTCCGCCCACGAAGCCGAGGCCCGCGAACTCCTCCAGCAGGCTTTCCCTGACTCCTGAAGGCCGGCAGCGCGCCCCACCGCCGGCGGCTACGCCTTCGGAAATCGGCAGCGCACGCGTACGCCGCCCTGAAGTCCGGCTTCCACGGACAGTTCGCCGCCGAAGACATCGGCGCGGTGGCGCATGATGCGCAAGCCGCTGCCTCCGGCGCCCGCGGCCGGCGCGGCCGGCGGCAAGCCCTTGCCGTTGTCTTCGATGGCCAACAGGCCCCCGCCGTCGTCGTAGTCGAGCGTCAGCACGATGCGGGTGCAATCGCCGTGTTTTGCGGCGTTGTTCACGGCCTCCTGCGCGATGAGATACAGATGCTCCGCCGTGCCGGCGTCCTTGGGCCGGCCTTCGCGCTCGGCGTAGAATTCGATGTCCCGCTGGAATAGCGCGCGCGATTCCTCCGCCAGTCCCCGCAGGGCATCGGACAGGCCGTCCTCAGTCAAGGCCACCGGTGCGAGGCCGCGCGCGATGCGCCGCACTTGGCTGACGGCGTCCTTGAGCGTCGCGGCGATCTGGGCGGCATCGCTCTCCGCGACGGCATCGGCGGACGCGGTTTTCTGGCGGTAGGCGCCGAACAGATACATGGCCCCCGTCAGCTTCTGGCCCAGCGAGTCGTGCAGGTCGCGCCCGACCCGCGCCTTTTCGCGTCCGCCGATCTGCAGCACTTCATCTTCCAGTTCCCGCCGTTCCTCCATCATGGCTTCCAGTTGGCGGTTCGCCTCGGCCAATTCCGCGGTGCGCCGCCGGACCAGTTCCTCGATGCGCCGGGCGCGCCCGGCCAGCATCAGGAGCAGCCCGGCCAAGGCCAGCGAGATGGCCGTACCCGCCGCCGCGGCCAGTTTCGGCGTGCGGACCCGCCCCGCCCAATAGCCGGGCTCGGCCACGGCCACGAACCGCCATTCCTGGTCGGCCAGACTGAATACCCGCTCGAACCGCCAGTCGCCGGTGGCCGCGGATGCGCCCGCAGCCGACTCCAGGCGAACCGCCAGACCCGGGAAATTGTCGCCCATGGCCCCCGCCAAAATGCGTTGGGGCTGGAAGAGTCCGATGGCGAAGCCCTCGAGTTCGCCG
>JAKLIL010000322.1 GCA_022709625.1 Verrucomicrobiota bacterium | reverse complement strand
CAACAGTCTGGCCCTGCAGGCGGCGCTGGAAACCGCGGGCGTCCCGGCCCAACCCTTCTCCGCCCGGGCCATGCCGTCCATCTGCGAACCATTCACCTTCCGGCGCGCCATCGATTTGCTGGAAAGCGGCCACGTGGTGCTGATCGGCGGGGGCACCGGCAATCCGTTTTTCACGACCGACAGCGCCGCCGCGTTGCGCGCGGCCGAAATCGGCGCCGAGGTCCTGCTCAAGGCCACCAAGGTCGACGGCATCTACGACGCCGATCCCGTCCGCAACCCCCACGCCGTCAAGTTCGACCGCCTCACCTACTCCGAAGCCCTCGCGCGGCGGCTGAACGTCATGGACGCCGCGGCCTTTTCGCTTTGCATGGACAACCGAATCCCTATACTGGTGTTCAACTTCTTCAAGCGCGGGGAGCTGCTCCGCGCGGTGCACGGCGCCCGGGCCGGCACCTTGGTCACGGAATGAAGCGCATTGGAAAGGAAGCGCCATGTACGAATCTGCCGACGACGTCCTGCTTGAAACCGACGACAAAATGGAGAAAGCCGTGGCCCATCTCCAGCAGGGGCTGGCGGGACTGCGAACGGGCAAAGCCTCCCCGAGCCTGGTGGACCATCTCGCGGTCGAGTGCTACGGGACGCAGACCCGCCTGAACCAGATGGCCATCATCAGCACCCCCGAGCCGCGCCTGATCGTCGTCAAGCCCTACGATCCCTCCACCCTGCCGGCCATCGAAAAAGCCATTCTCGCCGCCAATGTCGGCGTGACGCCTTTGAACGATGGCCGCATCGTCCGGGTGCCGATCCCCGAACTGAGCGAAGAGCGCCGCAAGGAACTCACCAAGGTCGCCAATCGCATGGGCGAAGAAGCCCGCGTGGCCCTGCGCGGCGTCCGCCGCGAGGCCAACGAGGCCGTGAAGGCCCTCGAAAAAAGCGCGGCGATCAGCGAAGACGACCGCGACCGCGCCCTGGCGGAAATCCAGAAGTACACCGACGCCTACGCCAAGAAAGTGGACGACCTGGTGGCGGCCAAGGAAAAAGACATCATGGCCGTCTGACCGGCCATGCCCCGCCGCGCACGCAAGTCCCCGCTGCGCCATCTGGTTTGGATCGTTCCCCTGCTGGCGCTGGATTTTTTTCTGTTTCGCTGGCTCGCCCTGCGTCAAGGCGGTTGCCGCCTGCCGCAGGCGGAACCCGCCGCGCCGGAAACGGCGGTACCGGCTCCGCCGCCTCCCGTCTGGCAGGCGCTGGTCCCGCCCACCCCGCAGCAGAATTTGCTGAATCCCGATCTCCCGGGCGTTCTGCAACCGACCGGCTCGGGCCGGTTGGAATCGGCCAAATTCGGCTCCACGCGTACCGGCCTGCGCAGCGGCCGCCTTGTCCCGGTCTTCCACGAAGGCGTGGACATCGCCGCGACGGCGCGCGATCGCAAGGGCAATCCCACCGATCCGGTCTGCGCCGTTGCCGCCGGCCGGGTGGCGTTCGTCAACGCCGTCGCCGGCAATTCCACCTACGGAAAATACGTGGTGGTGGAACACCCCGATCCTTCGCTGGGCACGGTGGCCAAGTCCGACGGCACGGAGGAACCGGCGCACGTCTATACCCTTTATGCGCATTTGGCCGACATCCGGTTCGGCATCCGGCCCGGCCATGCCGTGGCCGCCGGCACCGTCCTCGGCACGCTCGGATACACCAGCAGCACGCGCCCGCCCATTCCGCCGGAACGCAGCCACTTACATTGGGAAATCGGAGTATTGCTCAATTCGCGGTTCGAACGCAAAGGCCGCGAAGAAAAAATCAGGCCCGATTTCGGCAACTACAACGGCGGGAACCTGTTTGCGTTCGATCCGCTCGATTTCTATGCCGCCCACATGCACGACTCCAATCTTACGATGGCCGCCTACTTCGCTGCCGTCCCGGTCACCGGCGAGGTCGTGCTCCGCGGCAAGACGCCCGACTATTTCCGGCGTTTTCCCGCCCTGTGGCAAGGTCCCCCGCACGACGGCGGCCCCCTGTGCCTGACGCTGTCCGAATCCGGCGCACCGCTTTCCGGACGCAACGCCAGGGCCGAGGAAATCGCGTTGCTGGGCAACCAGCGCCTCGCCGTCGTCAAGGCCTATCCCGAGGTTCTTGGGCGCAATGGCCGCAACCTGATCGCACCGGACGGCAAAAAATGGCGCTTCACCGACAAGGGCCGCCAATGGGCCGACATCCTTTTCTATTGATTGCGCCCCGCCTTCCCGGCCGGCGCAACTCCCGTTTGGAGTTTGACATCCCCATGCCTTTTCCACAGAATGTCTGCACTTACGTTTGGAGGGTGCTATGGCGAAACTATTGAAGCCGCTTGTCGTGATTGTGCTGCTGGCCAGCATCGCCGCTCTGTGTATTCAAGCCATCGCGCTCTTCCCCAAACGTACCCTGATCAAGGAGCGGACCCAGCGCCTTGAAGGCAGCGTGGACAAACTCGTCGGGTCCCTCAAAGGTCCCCAATCCCTTCTCTCCGACGAAGCCAAAGGGGCGGCCCAGTTCAACGCCGCCAATCTCAAGATCGGCACCAAGGACGAGCTCCCCCGCCTCGATGGCGAGCTGAACAAGGCGCAGGCCGTCGCCGACGCCGTCTTGCAGGGCTGGAACGACACCAAGACCGATCTGGACAACACCCGCCAAGACCTGGAAAACACCCGGGCCGAACTGGCAAACACCAAGGCCGAGTTGGAAACG
>JAKLIL010000321.1 GCA_022709625.1 Verrucomicrobiota bacterium | reverse complement strand
CGCGGCATCGGGAGGGGTGAAATCCGCGATGGCCCGGACGGCGGCGGCCAGATGGTCCGGCGTGGTGAAGCCGACGAGGGCGACGGCGATGGCGGGATCCAAAACGACGAACCGCAAGGCGGCGGTCACGACGTCGGGGTCGCCGGGCGCGCGGATGAAATCAAAGGCCTCGGGATGCTGCGGGATCAGGCCGCCGCCGAGGGGATTCATGGCGACGACGCCTTGGCGGAGGCGGCAGGCGGCATCGACGCCTTGGCGGCGGTAGGGAAAGTTGATGGCGCAATAGCCGAGGGTGAGCCCTTCGATTTCGGGATGGTCGGCGAGCATCCGTTCGATGTCGGGGCCGTTCATGTGGGTTGACACGCAGACATGGCCGACCAAGCCTTCCTCCTTGGCTTTCAAAGCCGCGCGGATGGCGCCGCCCTTCAGGCGGGCTTGCCAGTCGGCGGGATCCATGACGCACCAGACGTGGAAGAAATCGATGCGGGACAAGCCGAGGCGCTGCAGGGATTTTTCAAGCCCGCGGCGGAAGGCGGCGCCGTCGGGTTCCGAACACTTGGAGGAGACGTAGAGCGGCGCGGGGGCGGGGGGCATGGTGCGCAAGGCCTCGCCGAAAATGGCTTCGCTATGGTCCTCGCAATAGTAGGGCGCGGTATCGAAATAATTGATGCCGGCCCGGCGCGCGGCGTGGAGCAAGGCGATGCCCTCCTCGTGCCGGCGGGGATTGGGCAGGCGCATGCCGCCAAATCCTATGGCGGACACCCGCTTGCCTGTGGCGCCGTATTCCTTGTAAATCATGGCGGCGATGTCTCTTACTGGCTTGACGATAACCGGATGAGCGCATATAAACAAGTCATGAATCTGCATCCGCGTTCATGGCTTGGGCATCCGGGACGCCGGGAGATGGAACCGAACATGAGAATACGCAGAGGGGTCGGCTGGGCGCTGGCGGGTTTGTGGATTCTGGCCGCTGGTCTTGCGCAGGCCGATGTGGACGAAGATGTCCGCTTTGCTTCAGGCCTGATCTCCTACGAACCCTCGTTCCCCGACTCCGCCCAAAAAGTGGTGGATGCCGTTTTGGCGAAGGATCCGGCCCAAAAAGACCGGAGCAAGATCATTCAGGCGGAAATCCTGATCAAGAAACGCCAGTTCGCCGATGCCGAAACCCTGATCAACGAGATGGGCATCGCGAATCCGAAATCGCAGGCCATCAGCCTCGCGTTGGCGAAAAACTATTTTGCCATCGGCGAGATGGACAAGGCCAAGACGCTCTACGAAGCCTTTTTCAAGCAATACGAAGGCCAGAAGCCGACGGATCCGGACATTGCGCGCTTCTACCGCGATGCCGCCTACCAGTACGCGCAGATGCAGGACATGGCCGGCGACCCGCTCGGCGCGGCGAAGAGCTACCAGCGCGTGGAAGAAGTGGCCGCCAACAACGAGATGAAGCGGTCCATGCTTGTCTCCCGCGCCCAGACTCTCGTCAAAGGCGCGGAGCAGAAGCAAGGCGACGAAAAGAACAAGCTGCTGGACGAGGCCAAGAAACTCTGCGAGACGCTGCAATGGGGCGGACTCGACCTGCAGTTCGTGGATTCCATCGTGGTCATGGCCAACATCGAACTGGCCAAAGGCAACCCGGCCGGCGCGAAGAAGGTCTTGATGCAGTACATGGACATCATCAAGCCCATCGACGAGACGCTCAAGGAAATGGATCTGCCGCTGCGGGACAGTCCGATGGCCGGCGCGCGTTCGCTGCTGGGACGCCTCCTGAAAGACGAAGGCGACGCCATGGCGGGGCAGCCGGGCAAAGACGCGGAAGCCATCGCCGCCTACAGCGGGGCCCTCGGCGAGTACTACAACGTCTTCATTAAATACGGCGACAGCGATTGGGGGCCCAGCGCCGGGATCCTGGCCAAGGAAATCAAGGGCATTCTCGAAACGAAGTACGGCAAGACGGTGAAGATCGATCTCCCCGAAACGCTTGCCGGCAAGGCCGCCGGCACCGAATTCATGATGGCCGACAATTTGTTCCGGCAGAAGAAGCACGCCGAGGCCGCCGCAGAGTACCTGAAAGTCCTGGCCCAGTTCCCCGAAGCGGGCGATCTGTCTACCGGGGCCCTGGGCAATCTGGTCCAGTGCTACATGAATCTGAACGACGCCCTCTACGCCAAGATGGTCGCAAACTATCTCGGCGAACGGTTCGCGGCGAAAAGCGATATTCCCGCCAAGGCGCTGGCTTCCGTCGCGCAGTTGTACGACAAGGCCGGCAACGCCGAGATGGCGCAGTACATGTTCGACCGCTATCTGCAGTATTGTCCGACGGATTCGCGCGCGGGCCAAATCCTGTTCTATTTGGCCGCCAAGGCCGAAAATGACGGCAAGCCCGAAGTGGCCGACGTCTATCTGGCGAAGATCATTACGGACTACCAGAACGACCAGAACTATCCCAAGGCCCTCAGCAAACGGGCCTGGAAGGCCTACCAGGACAAGGACTACGCGGGCGCGATCAAGGGCATGGCCCTCTCCATCAAGGAATCGCAGCCCAGTCCGACCAAGGCCCAGGCCATGTTCGCGTTGGCCGACAGCTTGCGCCGCACCGACCGGATCCCCGAAGCCGCCAAGTATTTCGCGGTGCTGGTCGGCGCGATTTCGCCCGCGGATAATCCCTACGGCCGTTCACAGGCCGACAAGGAACGCAATGCGGCGTTGCTGGAACAGGCCCGGTT
>JAKLIL010000320.1 GCA_022709625.1 Verrucomicrobiota bacterium | reverse complement strand
GCTCGCCGAAGAATTCGATGCGCACGCCGTCCTGGCTGTAGCCCGGAAAGACGTCGAGCACGTCGCCGCGCGCGCGAAAGGTGCCCGGCAGCGCCGCCAAGTCGTTGCGGGAATACTGGATATCCACCAGCTTCCGCATGACCTCCTCGCGCGGCAATTCGTCGCCGACGCGGAGGCCGACGAGCATGCCGCGGTAGTCCTCGGGCGAACCCAGGCCGTAGATGCACGAAACCGACGCCACGATGATCACGTCTTCGCGGTTGATCAGGGCATCCGTGGCCGCCAAGCGCAGGCGTTCGATCTCCTCGTTGATGCTGGCGTCTTTTTCGATGTAGGTGTCCGTCTGCGGAATATAGGCTTCGGGCTGGTAGTAGTCGTAGTAGCTGACGAAATACTCGACCGCATTGCGGGGAAAGAAATCCTTGAGCTCCGCGTAGAGCTGGGCGGCCAGGGTCTTGTTGTGGGAAACCACCAGCGTGGGGCGGCCCAGTTGGGCGACGACGTTGGCCATCGTGAAGGTCTTGCCGGAACCCGTCACGCCCTCCAACGTGCAAAAGCGGCGGCCGGACCGGAAACCCTCCACGAGGGCGGCAATGGCTTCGGGCTGGTCGCCGGTCGGCCGGAAGTCCGCTACCAGCTCGAACGCGCCCATGGGGACGGTTGCACGCCGGAGCCTAGCCCCAGCGCTCCTTCATCACGGTTTCGGCCAACGGGCGGCGCGAGCGCACGCGCGGATTCGGTTCGACGGCGGGATAGCCCAGCGGGGTCATGCCGACGATCTCGACTCCGTCGGGCAGGCCGAGGATCGCGCGGGCGGCGGCGGGATCGAACGCGCCGATCCAGCAGGTGCCGAGCCCGAGTTCGGCCGCGGCCAGCTGCATGTGGTCCATGGCCAAGGCGCCATCGACCATCGCGTAGTTTTGCCCGTCGTATGCGCGCACCCAGGCTTCCTTGGGCAGGATGCAGACGGCGACGACGACGGGCGCTTTCCAAAACCAGTCGCGGGCGTAGGCGGCGCCGAGGGCGCGGCGAGCCGCGTCGTCGCGCACGACGATGAACCGCCAGGGCTGTTTGTTGCAGGCCGAGGGCGCGAGGCGCCCCGCCTCCAGCACCGTTTGGAGGAGTTCGTCGGGCACCGGATCGGGCTTGTAGGCCCGCACGCTGCGGCGTTGTTCGGCCAGTTGCAGGAAAGCGGTTTTCACGGTCACCTCAAGGTGGTGTCGAAGCGGCCGCTGAAATCGCCGGGCACGAGCGGGTCCGTCGAATAGCCGTCGATGCGGGCCGCGCACGAATTGCCGCTGAATTCGCCCGTCACGATGAGGCGCGCGCTCGGGAACCGCGGGGTCGCGCCCAGATTGGCGGTGGCGGTGAAAATCCGCCCCTGGACCGCGCCGGACAACACCTCGGCGCCCCACAAGCCGACGATTTCGGCCGTCCCGTCGTTGACGTAGACGTTGACCAAGCCACTGTCGCAGTCCGTCACGAGGTTCGTGCCGGTGGCCGGGGTAAAGCAGATCTCGTAGTTGCCGCCGTAATTGCCGTTCGTCACGCTGCCGCCCCCGCCGCCCCCTCCCCCGCCGCTGCCATCGTTTTTGTTGTGGTTAATGATGGCTAGCGCGCCGCCGACGGCCACGGCGCCGCCGACGATCACCGCGGCGGGAATCAAATATTTGGATTTGCCGGACTTGGCCGCCGCGGGGGCGCGACCCTTGGCGGCCGCGGGCGCGGCCGGCTGGGCCTGGCGGGCCGCCTGCCGGGCCACCGTGCTGGCGGACGGGATCGCGTCCGGCGGCACGCCGGCATCCACCAGTTTGACGGCCTGCCATTCGGTTTCCTTGGTTTCGCCCGCGGAGTTTTCGGCTTCGAGATAATACAGGAGTTCGTCGCCCGGCCCCAGCATGTGGCCGGGAATCGTGGCAAACCACACGCCGGCGCCGGAACTCGTCATGGAAGTCCGGAACGGGGTCATGCCCCGCGACGCCGCGTAGAACAGGGAGACCGATTCGACGCGGCCCCCCGCATCGCGCACCGTGGCCTTCACGCCCAGCGGTTGGCCTTTCTGGGCGGTGGCGATCGGATCATGCACGATGGTCGGGATGCCGAACCCCGGCGCCGCCAACAGGGCCAGCGCCAATCCGAGCGAGATGGTTTTGGGCAATGTCTTCATGCGCCTCCGCGCGGTTTTCCACGCCATGGAAAACTATTTAGCCGATTTTCCACGCCATGGAAACCGTTTTCCGCAAGGGCATGGCCGGAACTACCACGAATACTGCACAACGTAGTCCACGGCCGTTTCGCCGTCGGCGGGAACGGGAATTCGGAATTCAATGGTGCCGGCGTCGATTTTCTCGAAATCGTGGCTCCGGCCGGCGATTTTCCAGGTGGCGCCGCGGTACAGCGGCTCGATCACGCGGATCTCGACGGGCATTTCCTTGCGGTTGCGCAGCTTGATCGCGATCGATTCGGTCATGCGCTTGGCGGTGGTGTCCACCTTGAAATCGGTCTGCTTGCGTTCGCCGACGAGATCGAACGCGTTGCCCATCTGGAGCTTGAGCGTTTCGTTCTTGGGCAGGTGGTCGAGCGTGTTTTCGCCGGTGAACTCGCGCCGACCGTCCTGCGCATCGGTGCGGTAGAGGCGCAGGCGGCCCTTGGGCAGAGGCACGCCGAGGTGGTTCGTTTCGCTGTTGGAAATTTCGATCCGCACGCCGACTTTCTTGTCCGCCGTACGGCCATAGTC
>JAKLIL010000032.1 GCA_022709625.1 Verrucomicrobiota bacterium | reverse complement strand
AGATCGTTGCCCGCAAGATAGCTGCCCAGCATGCAGTTGATCCATTTGGCGAGAATGATGACAACGGCCACCCCGAGAATCGGCCAGAACTGCTGGATGAGCAAGGCCGGCTGAACGAGCAGGCCGATCGCCACGAAGAACACGGCGGCGAACATGTGGCGCAACGGCGCCACCAGCATTTCGACGCGGCCGATCAGTCCGGATTCCGCCGTGATGGCGCCAATCAGAAACGCCCCGAGGGCCAGGCTGAGCCCCAGTTGCACCGCCAAGAGCGCCACGCCGAAAGCCAGCGCCAGCACCACGACGACCAGCAACTCGTCGTTGCGGTAGCGGGCCACGCGGTTCAACAGCCGCGGCACCAGCAGCAGCCCCACGATGATGACAACCGTCAGGAACATCCCCAGCACGCCCATCCGCCCCACCACGGCGCCCGCCTGCAAGCTGCCCGTTGCGGCAAGGCCCGTGAGAATGGCGATCAAGGCGATGGCCAGCAGGTCTTCCACCAAGGTGGCGGCATAGACGACATGGGCAAAGCGTTCCTGCGACTTGTGCAGATCCCGCAACAGCTTGGCCAACACCGTGGTCGACGAGTCGCAGATGACCGCGCCCAGAAAGAGGCTTTCGATCGCCCCCCAACCAAAGGCGCGGCCCAGATGATACCCGAAATAGAGCATCAGCGTCACGTCGAGAACCGCGATGACCAAGGCGGTCCGGCCCACCGCCTGCAACCGGCGCAGGTGGAACTCGAGTCCGAGCGAGAACATGAGGAACAGGATGCCCAGATCGGCCAACGTCTGGATGGTGGCCTCGTTTTGGACGAACGAAAACGGCGGCGTGTGCGGGCCGATCAGGATGCCGGCCAGGATGTAGCCGAGTATCTTCGGCTGGTCGAAGATTTGGGCGAGCATGGCGGCCGCGCCCGCCGCGATCATGACGATGGCGAGGTCGTGCAGCAGGGTCGTTTCGCTCATCGGAATGTCCTGTGGATCTTCACGCCGCCATCATTGCCTGCCATGGCTCTGCCCGCAACTCCATTCTCGGCCGGGAGCGCCCGCCCGAATCTGGGCGCCGCGGTTCCATCGGCTTCCTTGTCATTCCGCCGGCCATCCTTCATAATTCCGCCATGAAGACAATGTCGTCGTTCAAGCTGTGGCTGGCGGGGTGTCTCGTCGCGGGGGGTGGCCTGACCGGCGCCTGGGGGCAGGTTCCCGCGGCACCGCTGCCGGACGAAACCGGGAGCCAGTCCGAGACGCTGCAATCGCTGGAAGCCCTGCAGCGGGCGCTGGGTTTGAAGGAGGCCGAGGCCGCCGCGCTGCAAACGGAGCTGGCCAACGCGGCCGACGACCTGCTCCGGCAGGACGTTGGTCGCCGCTTGCAGCAGGTTCGGGAAGCCATCGAGGAGCAACGCCGCCAGTTCGACGGGTTCGCGATGGATATCGACTTGAGCCCGTTCTCGCCCGAGGTCAAAACGAAATTCGACTGGCAGGAACAGCTCGGTAAATTGCTGGAGCCGATTCTGGCGGAATTCGAACATGCCACGGCGGAATCCCGCGCGATCGGCCTGCTGCGGCAGCAGATCGACGACGTGCGGACAAGGCGGGATCTTGCCGCCCAGGCGGTCGGGAACCTGGAAGGCCTGCTGGCCCAGTCGGCGTCGCCCGATTTGCGGTCACGGCTGGAATCCCGGCACGAGGTCTGGCAAGGCCGGCGGGAGCAGTTGGAGAACGAATACTCGGCCCTCGACCTGCAACTGAAAAGCCGCGAAGCGGCCCGCCAATCGGTGCTGGACCAAACCAACGGCTACGCCAAAAACTTCTTCCGCACCCGGGGGTTGAACCTGGTCTTGGGCATCGGCGCGTTTTGCTTCGTTTTCTTCGGCTTCCGGCTGGGGGAATTCGCGGCGCGCACATTGCGGCGCAAGGGCACCGAAAAGCATTTCAGCTCGCGCCTGACCGCCCTGCTGTTCCACGTCTTCAGCGTCCTGGGCGGACTGGTGGCCATGATGCTGGTCTTCAACGTGGCCGGCGACTGGTTCCTGCTGGGCATCGTGATCATTTTCCTCTTCGGCGTGGGCTGGGCGAGCATCAACACCCTGCCCCAGCAGGTCGAAACCCTCAAACTGATGCTGAACGTCGGCGCCGTGCGCGAAGGGGAATTCCTCGTCTTCGAGGGTACGCCCTACCGCGTGGACGCCCTCGGCTTTTCCGCCCACCTGAACAATCCCCTGCTCGACGGCGGTACGCGGCTGCTGCCCGTGAAATTCCTGGTTGGAATGAATTCCCGCCCGGTCGGCGCAAACGAGACCTGGTTCCCCTGCCGGAAAGGCGATTGGGTCGAACTGTCCGGCGGCCCATTCGGCCAAATCGCAAGCCAAACGCCGGCGACGGTCCAGATCGCTGCGCCGGGCGGCGAACAAATCGTTCATCCGACCGCCGCTTTTTTGGGCCTCGCTCCGAAAAACCTTTCGGCCGGATTCCGGGTGGCCTCCACCTTTGGGCTGGATTACCGTCACCAGGCGGCCGCCACCACCGACATTCCCGCCAAAATGCTGGCCAAACTGCAGGCCGGACTGCCGGCCGTCGTCGGGGCGGACAACGTCGCGAACGTGGAGGTATTCCTCGCCTGCGCCAACCGCTCCTCGCTTGATTATACCGTCTGGGTGGATTTGAAGGGCGCGGCGGCGCCCCATTTCCTCCGGGTCCCGGGCGCAATCCAACGCATTTTGGTGGATGCCTGCAACGAAAACGGCTGGGTGATCCCTTTCCCTCAAATCCAGATTCACCGGAATCCAGGCATGCCGGAGTGCTGACCCCCGGTCGAACGCAACCGCTCAGTTGGCTCCCGCCAACGCCCGATCGAAACAGCGCTGGATCATATCCGCGGGCGGCGGCGGAATCAGGCCCGAGGTTGCGAGCGTTTCCAGCGCCTGGTGGGCGGCGGCGATATCCTGGCGGGCCCGGGCTTCGACCTCGGCCGGCGCCAAGACGCGCCGCGCCACGCCGTCGGCCGCGGCTTGCCGGGCCACCGCGCCGGCGGTTTCGGAAAATACGGCTTCGTCGGTCATCAACGGCATGATGCGGTCCGGAGCGAGTCCCTGGCGTTCCGCGAACGCCGCGATCGTCTGGGCCGCCGCGATGGCCATGGCGTCGGTGATTTTCTTCGCCCGCACCAGCAGCGCGCCTTTCAGGATGCCGGGGAACCCCAGGGAATTGTTGACCTGGTTGGGAAAATCGCCCCGGCCCGTGGCGACCACGAGCGCGCCGGCTTCTTTTGCGGCGTAGGGATAAATTTCCGGCACGGGATTGGCGCAGGCGAACACGATGGCGTTCTTCGCCATGCGCCGCACCCATTCGGGGCGGATTACGTCCGGACCGGGCGTCGAGAGCGAGATCAAGACGTCCGCGCCGACGAGGGCTTGGGCCACGTCGTCCAGCCGTTCTGGATTGGTGGCCCCGCAGATTTCCCACTTGCGGTAGAACCGGTGATCGGCCGCGATGTCGGCGCGGTCGGCGTGCAAGCCGCCGCGCGAGTCGAACATTGCCACCTTGGCCGGATCGGCCCCGGCCAGAAGGATCAGGCGGGCAATGGTCGTGTTGGACGCGCCGGCGCCGAAAAACACGAGGCGGCACCGCGCCAATTCCTTGCCGGCCACTTTCAGGGCGTTGAGCAGCCCGGCCAAGGTCACGCAGCCCGTGCCCTGGGCGTCGTCGTGCCAGACCGGGACGTCGCAGGTCTCGCGCAACGCGTCCAGGATCCGGAAACAATTCGGCTGGCTGATGTCTTCGAGATTCACGGCGCCAAAGGACGGCGCCAACCGGCGCACGAAATCGATCACGATCTCCGGATCGTGCGCGCCGGCGGCATTGCGGCTATCCATGCAGATCGGCACGGCATCCACGCCGCCGAGCATTTTCATGAGAAACGCCTTGCCCTCCATGACGCCGAGGCCGCCGGGCGGCGTCACGTCGCCGTCGCCCAGCACCCGGGTCGAATCGCTGACCACCGCCACCGCGTTGCCGCGCCACGACAGTTCGAAGGATTCGTCGTTGTCGTCCCGGATGCCGGTGGACACGGCGGAGACTCCCGGCGTGTACCAGGCGTTGAACCAGAGGTAGCCCGGCAACGGCGCGCGCGGCAGGATCTGGATCTTGCCCCCGTAGAAACGATGGGCTTCCAGCGCGAGCGCCTTGAAAAAGGCGGTTTTGGCGCACGCGACCCGGCCGGCGTCCCACTCCGCCGGGAACCGGGTCTCGATGTGATCCAATCGAACGTCCATATTCCCTAACCGCCGTCCGAGTTGCGGGGCGGCAAACCGGCCGGATCATGCAAAGAACCGGTTTTGCATCCAAAACCGGTTCCTCTGCTGGCCGATCCGGCCGAGGCGCTTAAAACGCGTATACCAACCGGCCCATGCCGTAGAAATCCTCGGCCATTTCCGAGGCCCCGCCAACGTAGCCCATCAACGTGAAGTGCTTGTTGATCTTGTAGGCCATGCCCGCATGGGCCCGCAGCGCAAAGTCCTCGTCCGTATCGACGGGATCGTCGCGCATCTGGACTTCGCCAAGGAGGCTGGCCCGTTCGTCCAAGTCCCATACGATGGACAAGGCGCCGGCAATCAAGCCTTCGTCATCCTCGACCAAAGAGCCGTCGGTCGTGAAACTGCCATCCAAGGCGAAATGAACCACGTCGTTGACCGTGGTGCCGATGGAAATGCCGAAACGGCCTTGGGGATCGCCCTGGCCCAATCCCTTGTCCTCGTCGCCGGTCGGCAGATAGGCCGTTGCGTGCGGCACGATCCAGGCGTATTCGAAAATATCCTCGAAGAAGAGGAAATCGACGCCCAGCGAAACGTCGCCCAGCCCTTGTTCATCCAAATCGCCGGAGGAATAACCGGCGTAGGGCACTTCGCCCCGCAGCGCCACCTGATCCGTCAGCCCAAACCGCACGCCCGGCACGATGCTCCAGTAATCGTTGTCCGCAACGGTTGCGCTGCCGTCGTAGGATGATCCGCCGCCGCCCAACGAGAGTTCCCAACCCAAGGCGCCAGGAAACTTGTTTTCCTTGGTGAACACGGTGCGCATGGGATCCGCCGAAGCCATCCCCGCAACCACGCCCAACGCCATTGCGGCCCACAGCCATGTATGCAACCTCATTTTGCCTCTCCTTTGGACTGGACGCGCCACCCGCGCCGCAGGTCTATCATTTGAAATCCATCATACCCGTCTCCCGCCGGGACGCAATCAAACATTTCCCGTCCCCGACGGCCTCCCTAGGCCTTCCGGACCGGAAAACGAGGGACCAACGGCTATTTCACCACGGCGCCGCTGGAGAGATCGCCGTCGATGGTCACCAGACGGAGGCATTCGCCCTTGCTGGCGGCCAGCAGCATGCCCTGGCTTTCCACTCCGCGGAGCTTGATCGGCGCCAGATTCGCCACCACCACCACCGTTTTGCCGATGAGGTCCTCCGGCTTGTAGTAGAGCGCAATGCCCGCCACGATCTGCCGGCGGGTTTCGCCCATCAACACGCCGAGTTTCAGCAGCTTGACGGCGCCTTCGATGGCCTCGGCGGTCATGATCTTGGCGGTGCGGAGCTGCACTTGGGCAAAGGTTTCGTAGGAAACCACGCCGTCGGGCAGGCTGCCCGGGCCGGCGCCCGGGCCCGATGCCGCCTTGGGCTCGGCGGCGGGGGATGCGCTTTTCGGCTCGGTTCCGGGCCGCGGCGCCTCGATCCGGGGAAACAGCGCGCCGGGGGCGGCGACGGGCGTATCGGGCTTGAGAACTTCGGGTTTTGCCAATTCGTCGGGATTCACGGTCATGGGATTCTCCATGCCGAGCGCGGCACGCAGCTCGGCCATTTTGGTTGGCATGAGGGGCATCAACAGGCCGGCGCAGACGCGCAGGGCTTCGGCGGAGGCATACAGCGTGGCATGCAGCGGACCCGGATTCTCCGCGCGGGCCTGCGCCCACGGCTGCTGGGTCTCGATGAATTTGTTGGTGGCGCGCACGGCCTCGATGACCTGCGCGATGCCGGCGTGGAGCGTAAAGGTTTCGACCGCCGCCTGCAGGCCGCGCGCGGCGGCGGCCACTTGCTTGAACAAGTCGGCGGCCGGGCCGGACGCAAACGCGCCGGCCGGCGGCGCCGGCAGGCGGCCGGCGCAATATTTGCCGACCATGCTGACCACGCGGTTGAGCAGGTTGCCCAGGTCGTTGGCCAGATCGGCGTTGTAGCGGCGGATGAAGGCGTCTTCGGTGAACGAGGCGTCCTGCCCCATCGCCATCTCGGCCATCAGGAAATAGCGGAACGGATCGACGCCGTAGCGCTCCATCAGATCCAGAGGGCTAACGACGTTGCCGAGGCTCTTGCTCATCTTGGCGGCCCCCATCAACCACCAGCCGTGGGCGAAAATGGTTCTGGGCATCTCGACGCCCATCGCCTTGAGCATGCAGGGCCAGTATACCGTGTGGGTGGTGAGGATGTCCTTGCCGATGAGATGGATGGCCGGCCACCATTGGGCGAAGCGCGCGGCGTTGCGACGGTAGCCAATGGCGCTGACGTAGTTGACCAGCGCGTCGAACCACACGTAGGTCACGTAGTCCTTGTCGAACGGCAACTCGATGCCCCACGCCAGCCGTGTCTTGGGCCGCGAAATGCAGAGGTCCTGCAGGGGCTTGCGCAGGAAACCCAGGGTTTCGTTGCGCCGGTAGTCGGGCTGGATGAATTCCGGATGCGTCTGGATATAATCGACGAGCCAGTCCTGGTAGACGCTCATCCGGAAAAAGTAGTTGGACTCGCGCACGCGCTGGACGGGCCGCCCGCATTCCGGGCAGTTGCCGGCGACGAGATCCTTTTCGGTGCAGAAGCGCTCGTCCGCGACGCAATACCAGCCGTCGTATTCGTCCCGGTAGATCTCCCCGCGGTCGTAGAGGTCCTGCAGGATTTCCTGCACGATGGCCTTGTGCCGCGGCTCGGTGGTGCGGATGAAATCGTCGTTGCGGATTTCGAGGCGTTGCCACGCCTCCTGGAACCGGACCACGGTGTTGTCGGCATGGGTCTGGGGATCGATCCCCAGCTTCTGCGCGGCCTCCTGGACCTTCTGGCCGTGCTCGTCCGTGCCGGTCAGGAACCAAACGTCGCGGCCGAACAGCCGCTGGCAGCGCGCCAAGACGTCGGCCAGCACAGTCGTGTAGGCATGGCCGAGATGCGGCTGATCGTTGACGTAGTAGATCGGCGTCGTGACGTAGTATGAATCGCGCTTCATCCTGCAAGTGTCCTGTCGGCGAAGGGTTGTACCGTACCCCGGCCCCGCCGCGCAAACCAAAACAGCGCAACGCCGGCGCCAACTCCGTGAACCTGCGCGGCGCGATCTACGCGCCCAGGATTTTCCACACCGTGGAAATCTCCAGCCGCTCCAATTCGCCTTCGGGCGCCTGGACGATCTGGATAACCCCGCGGCCCCGCGGAGACCAGGCTTGCGCGTCCGACGGACCAAACAGGACTACCGCCGGCAACCCGACGGCGGCCGCCAAATGGGCAATGCCCGAATCGTTTCCCAAAAAGGCGCCGCATTCCGCCAAGGTGGCCGCCAGTTCCAGCAAACTGAGCCGTTCCAAGACCGCGAGTTCCGGAAGGTCGCGCCCCAGCGCGGTGGCTTCGCCGGCATCGGCTTCGCCGAGAATCGCAACCACTTCCCGGCCGGTTTGCCGCAGGCGGCGGATGATTTCCACGAAGCGCTCAATCGGCCAGTTTTTCGTCGGGCTGCCGCTGCCGGGATGCACCGCGAACGGCTTGCCGCGCAGCCCGAGGGCCTGCAGGCGCTTGCGCCCATGCGCGCGCAAGTCCGCCGGCAAATCCAAGACCGGCACAAGATCGGGCTCGTAGATGGCCAGGCGCGCAAGCGGCGCGAGCAGAAAGGGCACGGCGTGGCCGCCGGCAACGAGCGGCGAGCCCGACACCACCTGTTTCGCCCCAGCCAACAGCAGGTTGTCGCGCACCTGGCCACCTGGGTCGTGCAGGTAGTTGAACACGAGATCGAACGAGCGAATAGCCGCCACCTGGGTCGGGGTGAACGCGGGCTCCGGGACGAAGAAACGAGCCATTTCCGCGCGGTCGAGCGAGACCACCGTTTGGGCTAGTCCCGCCGCCACGGCCAAGTCGGCAATGTGCGGATAGCCCCAGATTTCAATGGTGGCGGCCGGCCATTGCGCCCGCAACGCCTGCAACACGGGCAAGGTAACGATGAAATCGCCGATCGCGCCGCCGCGCAAGATCAGGAAACGCGGGGCATGGGATCGAATGGCTTCGGCCACGGACGGGCTCTCAGCGCAAGCACCACCAGCCCGCCCCCAGCAGGACCGCGCCCGCCACCAGTTTGGCCACGCCAGTCAACCGCACGCGGCCGTCCGACGCCGCAACGAAACGAGCCAGTTTGCGGAACGACCACGGATGCAGGAGAAACATGCAACCGGCGATCACCCAGGCATAGGCGATGAGCACGGGCACGAGACGCCAGGCGGAATCCGCCCAGCGCACGCCGTTCAGCAGCGGGTTGGCGATCAGCAGCAGCAGCCCGCCCAAGGCGCGGGGGGCCAGCAGTTCGTCCAACAACCACACCATGCCGGCAAACAGCGCCACGGCGGCAAAGGGTACGAACGGCTTGAGTCCCGTAAAGCGCCCCAGTGCCGCGTGGTTGACCACCCACGCGATCCAGAACACGCCAATGGCCGCGAGCAGCCAGCCCGGCCATTTCGAGCGCGGAAACGCTTCCAGCGCGGCGCGCAGGGGCGCCGGAAAAAACCAAGCCGCCGCCCCCGCCAGAATGCCCAAGGCGCCCAGGGCCAGCAAAGCCCCGGCGAGAAATTGGTTTGGATCCTGCATGGATTCGCCCGTTCGTTGCGCGTTCTATTTGGCCGGCGGGAGCTTGCCCTTGGCGGGCAATTCCCCGATGTTCATGTCGTAGGGATTCGCCGGCGGCAAGACCGGCGCCGTCAGCATGCCGGGATGGTCGGGATCCACTTCGAACGGCGTGCCCCCCGCGACCTGCACCGCACCGGTATCCAGGCGCTCCAGCCGGATGCCGCCGGATTCCGCCGCGTAGTACTTCCGGTCCCGCGGAACGCCGTTGCCGTCGAACTCCGAATGCACGAAGCGGTCGGGCCCGTTCTGGTGGAGCACGTGGAACGCCCCGGCGCCGTCCCGTTCGAGGCGCGGCGCGAAAAACCGGATCACCCGGCCCAGATCGTACACGCCGAGACAGTACCCCGTGGCGGGTTTGTCGAGGCGGAAAAACAGATGGTCGCTGCGCTCGCGATGCAGCAGCCGCAGGGATGCCGCGCGGGCGTCTTCGTCGGCAGGCATGCCGTAATCGCGCTTGAACAGTTCCAGGCCCGGCTGCACTTCCAGCGCGAGGCGCGCGCCCAGAAAACGCATGCCGGCGAATTCCAGGACGGGCGCGAGGGAGTAGGTTTGGCCCTTGAGCAGGCGATAGGCATCGAGCAGGTTCACTTCCACATCGCGGACGTCGCCGGCCGGCACGATCACGGGCCGATTCGCCAACAGCGCGCCGTAGGTGGCCACGGTCGAGGTGGGCTGGTCTTCCACCTGGAAGTCCAGCTTGGCGTTTCCCCGCGCCGTCAGGTCGAGATCCTGGCCGGAATAGTTGGCGATGCGGACCCGCGCCAGCACGGGCTCCATCAACACGGTCCGGTCGTGGACCAGCGACCAGGTCACTTCGATCTGGGCGGAAGCGGCGGCCGCCGCGCTTGCCAGCGTCGCGGCCGCCAGCCGGAGGAATCTGCGTTTCATGCCGCCACGCTCGTTTCCGGCCTCAGCGGCCGATCTCCAGCCGCGACGCGGCCCGCGCCGGCAAACCGGCCGCCAGGATTTTGCGCTGCGCGGAAGGAATGTCGTATTCCACCCGGCGCAGTTCGACCACGTTCTGGGACAAATCGTAGAGCGCATAGGCCGCGCGGGCGTCGCCGTCGCGGGGTTGGCCGACGCTGCCGACGTTGACATAGTACTTGCGGCCGGCGGTGATGCGCAACTTGGTGTAGAGGCCGCCGCGCACAATGCCGGCCTTTTCGAACGCCAGCGGCACGTGCGTATGGCCGAAAAAACATACCGAGCACATCTGATAGGCGAAATTCGCTTCCGCTTCGAGCTTGTCGAAGACGTAGCCCCACATTTCGGGGTTGTCGAGGGTGGCGTGCACCAGCATGAACGTCTCGACCATGCGCGAATAACGAAGATTGCCCAGCCAGGCGCGCTGTTCGTCGTTCAGGCGCCGGCGCGTCCAATCCACCACGTCGGCCGCCAGCGGATGGAATCCGTTGAGATTCTCCTGCCGGGAACAATAATGGTCGTGGTTGCCGCGCACGACCGCGTCGCCCGCGATTTGGCGCACCTTTTCGAGGCAGTCCACCGGATCGGCGTTGTACCCGACGATGTCGCCCACGCAGCAGTAATGCGTGGCGCCTTGGGCTTCCGCGTCGCGCAAGACGGCGGTCAACGCCTCCCAGTTGGCATGGATGTCCCCCAATATGGCGTATTTCAAACCCATGGATTATTCCGCTGCCGGGGCTCCGCCCGGTGGTTCGGTCGGCGCCCCGGGCACGGGGGCCACGGGTTCCGGCGCCATGGCGCTCGCCGGGTCCAGCGCTGGTTCCGTGTCCGGTTCTTCGGCCATCTTGCCGGAATCCGCTGTCGCCTCCGCGGCGGGAGGTCCCTCCGCCGTTGCCGTCGGCGCCGCGGCTTCGTCGACGCCGGCCGGGGTGGCCCGCGCTCCGCCGTGCGGCAAGGCCAGCGTCGCGTTGAAAAATTCGATCACGCCGCCATTGGCGATCAGGCTGCCCAAGTGCAACAGCAATTCGCTGGCCGCGGGCGATTCGGGATTCTCCCCCGGCCGCAGTCCTGCCAGCACCTGCTGGCGCGTGATGCCCGGATGCGCTTCCAGAAACGCTACGATTTCCCGCACGACCGGCAGTGCCGTCGTCAAGTCGACCGGCGCGGGCGGCACGGCCGTCACGTAGGTTTCCCGACCGTTGACCTTGAAGAGATGCAGCCGCATGTGCCGAAACGCCGGCCGCAGGGCCATGGCCAGGGTAAAGGGAAAGCGGGTTTCCCGCTGCCAGGCCTGCCCGACCGCCGCCCGCAGCGCCCCGTCGTCGAACCGCTTGGACTGCGGCCCCGGCACCAAACAGCGCCCCGATTCCCGCAGGAGCCCGTTCAAGCGGCCCGCACGGAGCCATTCCTGCGCTTCCGGTTTCGCCAGCGCCGCGGCTGCTTGCCCCTCCGGGGGCTCCTTGAGCCGGTACACGGT
>JAKLIL010000319.1 GCA_022709625.1 Verrucomicrobiota bacterium | reverse complement strand
GTCCATGCCGTTTTCGTCCACGAGGCGGATGAGGCTCTGGGTGAGTTCCTCGACGGTCTCGTTGAACGCCTCGGAGGGGCTGTGGCCGTTCTTGCGCAGCACGCCGTACTGGGCTTCCATGATGCCAGCTAGGGCGCCCATCAGCACGCCGCGTTCGCCGACGAGGTCGGAGGTGACTTCGTGTTCGAACGTGGTCGGGAACAGATAGCCCGAGCCGACGGCGATGCCGATGGCCAGGGTGCGCTCGCGGGCGCGCCTGGTGGCGTCGCGCTCGACGGCGAAGCTGGAATTGATGCCGACGCCGGCGAGGAAGTTGCGCCGCACGGAGGTGCCGGAGCCCTTGGGGGCGACCATGACGACGTCCACGCCCTTGGGCGCGTCCACGCCGGTCAGCTTGCGATAGACCCAGCCGAAGCCGTGGGAGAAATAGAGGACTTTGCCCTTGGACAGGTAGGGCTTCACGCGCGGGAAGACGTATTTGAGGGCGCCGTCGGCCACGAGCATCATGATGATCGTGCCCTTTTCGCAGGCCTCCTCGACGTCGAACAGGCTGACGCCGGGCTTGAAGCCGTCTTTGACGGCGCGGGCCCAGTCGTTCTTGAAGCGGGGATCCTGGCCAACGATCACGTTAATGCCGTTGTCGCGCATGTTGAGCGACTGGGCCGGGCCCTGCACGCCGTAGCCGATGACGGCGACGACTTCGTTCTTGAGCGTCTGCTGGGCTTTCTTCAGGGGAAATTCGCCGCGGGTGACGACGGTTTCCTTGGTTCCGCCGAAATCAATCTTTGCCATGTTCCTGCTCCTTGCTTGGGATTCCGTAAAACAAGGCCGAACAATAAGAGTCTTGGGGAGGGGACGCAAGCGGGTTTTTCCACGCCATGGAAAAGTTTTCGGCCGGTTTTACATGCCATGGAAAATCCGCGGCCGTTTTTTCCACGCCATGGAAAACCTTCTGGGCGTTTTTCCCCGCCATGGAAAACGCGGGCGCGGCGGGGCTACGGGCGCTGGGCGAGCGCCGTGATCCGCCGGAGTTGGGCCTCGAGGTCGGGCACCCACGTTCCGCCGGCGGCGGTTTGTTCGTCGTAGGCCTGCTGGAGGTAATCGCGGGCCTGGGCGTAGTCCTTGCGCCGCCATGCCAGCACGCCGAGGGCGAAGCGGCTGCGCACCGTCATCTCCAGGCGGGTGTCCGCGTAGGTGTGCCGCCGGGCTTCCCGCAGCGCGGTTTGGAAGTCGCGCCGGGCGCCGTCGAGATCGCCGGCGTCCATTTTGATTTTGCCGCGCCGGTAGTAGAGGGTGGGCTGCACCAGCGTGCCTTTGCGTCGCTCCGCTTCGTCGAACTGTGCCGCCGCCAGGTCCAGGAGCCGGTTGCGGAACGCGGCGACCTGCGCGGGATTTTCCGCGGTCGCCAGGCCTTCGGCGATCATCCGGTCGACGCGGGCCGGGTCGTCGCCGAGCGCGAGGGCGAGGCGGCGGAGCTCGTCCGGCGAAAGTTGCGCGGCGGAGAGGGCGTCGGCCCGATCCTGGAAGTGGCCGCCCAGATAGAGGCGGGGGAGGTAGTCGTCCGTTTTCCGGACGGCGTGCCACCAGACGGAGCGGGGATCCAGCCAGGTGCGGAGATAGGCGCGGGTTTGGCCGCTCCAGGCGCCAAGCAGCGCCAGCAGCGCGAGGGCCGGCGCCGCACCCCGCCAGCGGGCGGGCAGGCGTTCGCCGGCGGCGAACACGATCCCGGACGCGAGGAGGCAGAAAGGCACCGACGGAAAATACAGGTAGCGGTCCGCGACGGGATGGGTGAAGTTCAGCGCCAGCGGCGGGCCCAGCGCCAACAGCGTCCAGACATACAGCATGAGCCAGAGCGGGCGCACCTTGTTCTTGAACAAGGCGGGGAGCAACGCGGCGCAGACCGGAAAGAGAACGTACAGGGTTTGGACGCCGGCGGATGCCGCCAGGCTGGGCCGGGGACGGTAGAGGACATAGTCGCCGAAGCCCGTCAGGAGCCAGGAGAACCACGCCAGGCTGTGGCCGAAGACATAGGGATCGAACGCGTGCCGCGTGGCCGGCTGCGCCAGGTCGACATAGCCGGCAAACGCCCCGGCCGCGAGCAGGAACGGCAATTTGTCCAGCGCCATGCGCCGCCAATCCCGGCGCCGTTCCACCCATGCGTCGTGCAACGCGAACACGATCGGCAGGATCACCACGGATTGCTTGGCGGCCTCGGCCAAGACGAAGAAGACCAGGGCGAGGCCGTACCAGAGCCCGGCCCGGCGCGTGGGCCCGCGGTAGCGCAGATAGGCCATGAAGCTCGGAAGCGCGAATGCCGTCGCCACAAGGTCCTTCCGGCTGGAGATCCACGCGACGGCTTCGACGTGCGCGGGATGGGCCGCGAACAGCAGGCCCGCGAACAGCGCGGGCCAAAACCGGCGCGTAAATTGAAACGCCAGCAAATAGACCAACCCCGCCGCCGCCGCGCCCCAGAGGTTGCTGGACAGATGGAAGGCCCGGGCGGAGAGACCGGCCAGCCGATAATCGAGCGCGTAGGACAGCAGATGCGCAGGGGAATAATTCGCGAAATAGGGCCGGGCCAGGATGTCCTTGAGTTGGGCAAGGGTTGGATTCTGGATCAACGGGTTGTTCACGACGTAGCCCGGGTCGTCCAGATGGAAGAAGCCCAATTGGGCCGTGGGGGCGTAGAGTGCGAGCGTCAGGAGGATGGGCAGGAGCATGCCCGCCAGATGCGTCCAGCCG
>JAKLIL010000318.1 GCA_022709625.1 Verrucomicrobiota bacterium | reverse complement strand
GGTTTCGTCGAGGCCGCCGGCATCCAGCAGGCGGTGGAAATCGGCGAGCGTCACCCCGCGGCCGCGGGTCAGCTCCTTCAACTGGCCGTAGGCGTCCTTGCGGCCCGCGCGGCGCAGCACGATCTGGTAGGGCTCGGCCAGCAGCTGCGGTTCACGCTCCAGTTCGTCGCGGCAGGCCGCCGCGTCGAGTTCGATGCGCTCCAGCCCGGCCAGCGTCTCCTGCCAGGCCAGATGCGAATGCGCCAGCGCCACGCCCACGTTCCGCACCACCGTGCTGTCGGACAGGTCGCGCTGCATGCGCGAATGGCAGAGCCGTTCGGACAGCGTGGACAGCAGGCTGTCGGCCAGCACGAGATTGCCCTCGCTGTTCTCGAACTTGATGGGGTTGACCTTGTGCGGCATCGTGGACGACCCCACCTCGCCGTCCTTCTTCCGCTGCACGAAGTAGCCGCGCGAAATATACTCCCAGGCGTCCACGTCGAGATCGAGCAGGATCACGTTCGCCCGCCGCACGATGGAAAACCATTCGCTCCACGCGTCGTGGTCTTCGATCTGCGTCGTGGTCGGATTGAATTCCAGACCGAGCGATTCGACGAACCGCCGCGAAAACGCGATCCAGTCGAAATCCGGGTCCGCCGCGGCGAACGCGGACCAGTTGCCGGTCGCGCCGTTCAACTTGCCGCGGAAGCGGAAAGCCTTGAGTTGGCCGTATTGCCGCGCGAGGCGCGCGGCGAAGACCGCCAGCTCCTTGCCGGCCGTCGAAGGCGACGCCGGCTGGCCGTGGGTCTTGGCGGGAAACGGCGCGTCTTCCCAGCGTTCGGCCAGTTCCAGCAGCTTGCGGATCACGCCTTCCAGCAGGGGGCGCTGCAGCTTTTCGGCGTACTCGCGGAAGATCAGGCTGTAGGCCAGGTTGTTGACGTCCTCGGACGTCAGGGCGAAGTGGATCCATTCCGCGCACGCCGGAAAGCGCTCGCGCAGGTGTTCCACGCATGCCATGACGTCGTGGGCCGTCCGCGCCTCGTGGCGTTTGACGTTTTCGTAGTCGCGCTCGCCGAAGGAATCCCGTTCTTTCCGGATCGCCGCGCGTTCGGCGGCGTCCAGCGCGAAGAACCGACCTGTGTCCGCCAACGCCTCCAGATAGGCCAGCTCGACGAAGCAGCGGTTGCGCATCAGTGCATGCTCGCAAAAGAGCTCCGCGAGTTCGCCGAGCTTGTCGGCGTAGCGGCCGTCGAGGGGCGAGATTTCCCTACGCACGGGCGGCCTCCCGGACTTCGGCGTCGGCGCGGCGCAGGCCCGCCTTCATTTCGGCGATTTCGGCGCGAAAGCGATCCTTGAGCCGCGGCAGGTTCAGCGCGCGCAGCGCCGCCAGCGCCGCCTCCTGCGGCCGCACCACGGTCATCGCCGGCACCTGCGAGGGCATCATCAGCGACGAATTCAGGTTGAGCAGCAGATCCGTCCCGTCCTTGAACGGCGGGCAACTGATCACCGGCAGCGCGGAATTGGCCGCCAGGGCGCCGCCCAGGCCGTTGGAGAGGCCCGCCACGGCGATGAGCGCGCCCGGCTCGATGGCCGCGTCGTATTCCGCGACCAGCGCGGGCAGGTCTTCGCCGTTCTTGTGGGCGGAGCAAACGCGGACGTCGGCGAATATCCCGTGGGCTTCGATCACGGCCTTCATTTTGTTGGCGTGTTCGAGGTCGGCGCGCGAGCCCATGACGATCGCCACGAAGCCATCCTTGATCAGGCCGGCCCGCGCGAGGTTCCGCGCCAGCCGCGCGCGCGGGTCTTCGTCCGTCGCGGCCAGCTTTTCGCCCGTGATCCGCTCGAAGATGTCGACGTAGCGCCGCGTGGTCTCGCGGACGACGTCGTCCGGCAGCGCGGTCGGATATTCGCCGTTCTTCCGGTTCTGCCGCAGCCAGGCGCGGACGTATTCCTTGTCGTGCGCCTCGACCCGCGCCGGATCGCGGTCGTAGGCGGCCTGGTCCCACATGCGCGAGGAATCAGGCGTGTGGATTTCGTCGATCAACGTCAGTTGGCCGTCCAGCAGGCCGAACTCGTACTTGGTGTCCACCAGGATCAGGCCCTTTTCGGCCAGAAGGCGCGTGCCGCGCTCGAACAGCCGCAAGGCGATCTCCCGCATCTGCGCGTAGCGTTCGGCCGTCGTCCAGCCTTCGGAAACGATTTCGGCGGGGCTGATTTCGCGGTCGTTCTTCTCCTTGGTCGTCGGCGTGACCAGCGGCTGCGGGAAGCGCGCGTTGGGCGCGAGCCCGTCCGGCACGGCGACGCCGCAGAACGTGCGCGCGCCCGCCGCGTAGGCGCGGCCCATCGAACCGGTCAGATAGCCCCGCACCACCATCTCGATGCGGATCGGTTCGACTTCGCGCACGAGCGTCGCCACCGGATCGACGGCGCGGAGCACGTGGTTGGGCACGATATCGGTCGTTTTTTCGAACCACCAGTTCGCCAGGCGGCTGAGCACTTCGCCTTTCAGCGGAATCGGCGTGTCCAGCACGCGGTCGAAGGCCGACAGGCGGTCGCTGACGATCAGCAGGCGGGTCTTGGCATCCACGCGCAGGCTGTCGCGGACCTTGCCGCGGTGAAGGGTCTTGAGCTGGGGCGTGGATGCGGCGGGGAGCACGTTCATGGGCGGTTCCTCCGGATGTGATCGACGACGTTGCGGAAGAGGCGCAGGCCCTCCCCTTCCTCGTTTCCGCCCGCCGCCTCGCGGCGCCGGGCCCAGTCGGGATGGTTGTAGATCG
>JAKLIL010000317.1 GCA_022709625.1 Verrucomicrobiota bacterium | reverse complement strand
CGCGCAGTTTTTTGCGGATGCCGCGCTTGATGTTCTCGGAAAGGCTGTCCACATAGTATTTCGACTGCCCAAAGGCGATGCTCAGCATGAACTTGCCTTGCGGCGTGTTCTCAAACCAAGTCGTGGGGAATTTCAGGGTGGCGAGCGCGCCCGTGTCGAGGTCGTAGATCAAGCGCCCGCCATCCACCGAGTTGCGCGCCAGTCGGTCGGGGTGCCAAGCCAGAATCGCCTGCGCCTCGCCCCGTTTGATTGCCTTGAGCATTTCATTGAAGATCGGTCGGCCCGGCTTCTTCGCCGTCTGCGATTCGATATATTCGCGGACGACTTCCAGTTTTTCTTTCGCCGCCAGCATCCTCAGCTCGTCCAACTGCGCATCGATCGAGAGGATTTGCCGCTCCTCGTCGTCGGTGCTCTTTCGCGCATAGATGAAGTATTTCATTTCTTGGCCCCCTTCTTCTTCGCATTCAAAGCGGTTTTCTTGGCTTCGCTCGCCAACTTGCGGAAACCGGAAATATCGGGCGCGGGGATAGGCTTCAAAAAGATGCCTTCGCCATCGTGGAACATGGCCAGCTTGGTGCCTGTGCGCAGGCCCAGCAATTTGCGGACTTTGCCGGGAATGACGAATTGCCCCTTCGATGAAAGCCGCGTGATTTCAAACTGCATAAACCCCTCCAATTTGTAAGACCACCTTACGAGCTTGATAAACACTATGGCACAGGAAGGGGAGGGGTGCAATTCTTTTTGAGACAATACCGCCAATGTCCGCCCGCAAGCGCTGGCGTGGCGAGGTCACGAGCCGCCAGAAGCGGTTGCGGGCTTTAAGGTTCGGAATCTGGCGGCCGAACGCGGAGCGAGGCAGGCGGCCCTGCCTTTGGCTGGGCGAGCCCTGCCGCCAAAAGAGGGCGGTTCGGGAGTTCGCCCCCCGCCGATCCCCGTGCCTCGCGGCGGCTCTGCCGCACGCTCGGCCTGCCCGAATCCAGAAAATCCCCCGCAAAATGGATCGTTTTCGTGCGTCGCTGATCCCGTGGCCCCGTTCGTCCCGATCCTGCCGCAAGATGTCGCCGCGTATGTCCCGCCCCAAAAAATCTTTCGCGCGCTCGGGTCGAAAACCGATCCCGTGTTGCACATCCAGTTCGCCGGGCCGTGGGCTTTCGTCGCCCAAAACCGGCGCATAAAAAACTGGCGGAGGGAGTGGGATTTGAACCCACGGGGCGCTTTTAACGCCCGCCCGATTTCGAGTCGGGTGCCTTAGGCCGCTCAGCCATCCCTCCGGATCCGCCCGGCGGACGGGCGGCACGACCAACGCGCCGATGAATACCTTAGCCGCAGGACGATTTCAACCGCATTCTCGGCCGCTGTCGGCGAGACAAAAAAAAGGCGCGGGAGAGGACCCGCGCCGTGCCGGGGATGGGCACCGGTTCTAGAAATAGAAGCCGGTGGAGAGCTTCAGGAACAGGTTCTTGTTGGTGATGTCGTCGTTGTCGGCATAGATGTCGTCGGTGGCCAGTTCGCCCACGAGCGAGAGGACGAAGGCCAGCGAATCGGTCAGGAAGAATTTCACGCCACCTTCGCCCGTGAACACGGCCGAGTTCTGGTGGTCGTCGAAGATTTCGGCGTGCCGATAATCGACGCCCGCGCCGAGGAACGGAACTAGATCCGTGCCGAACAGTGGACCCCACTTGGCCGGCAGGCGGAAATTGTATTCGCCGTTCACGCCGATGCTGCCGGTTTGGACAATGCCGTCGTCGCTGACCATGAAGCGCGTGCCTAGGGAGATGCGGTCCCAGAAGAAATGGCCATAGTGGATTTCCAGCTTGGATTGCATTCCGTCTTCGGTGTCGAAATCCAACACGCCGCTCAGGGAAACCTGGCTGGAACCCTTGGTTACCAACGCGGCGCCATTCGCCGCCGGAACCGCCAAGCCGCAAGCCAAAACCACTGCCAACCATCTCGTTGTTTTCATGGGTATTCTCCTTCTTATCAAATCAATTGAAAACATAATATAACGCGCCTGAATCGGAATATCAAGTTGTTCCGTTGCTTCACGTAGGAATGCGGATGTTTTGGCGCACGTAGGTGGGCACGTCGAGATCGGCCCCTTCGTAGAGAGTTGGAGCCACGTCGTGGAACCGGCCGCGATCGTTGGCGGCGCCCCCCAAGGGCAATTCCGACTGTTGCGTTCCCTTGCGGCCGCGCCGCACGTTCGCCGACCGTTTGCCCGGCGTTTCCGCTCCGCTATCCGTTCCGGACGACGGACCGGCTTCCACGGGCGAGCGCGGCGCAGGAATCCAATGCTCGGCGGCCAAGACCGTCAGCGCCAGCCGCCCGGCCCAGTCGTCCAACACGGCTGCGCCCAGGGAAATCCGCGCCCCGGGCCGCGCCCGTTCCTGGAAGCGGCGCTGGATCGTCTCCAATTCGGACAGCGACAAGTCCGGACCACCCGTCACGCTCAGCATCATGGCGCCCGAATTGGCGACGACCCGGCCTTTTTCGAGCATCGGCCCTTCGAGCAAGGCTTGCAAAGCCTGCGCGGCTTTGTCCGGCCCACGACCCTCGCCGTAGCCGAAACCGCATTCGTTGCCGCTGTTCTCCACCAAGCTTTGCAGGTCGGAAAAATCCAGATTGAGCATGTTGTTGCGCGCCACCAGGGTCCACAGCCCCCGAATACCGGCGGACATCATCCGGTCCACGAACGCAAAGGCCCCCGCCAGCGGCGTCCCCTCCGGCAACATGGCGTACAAGCGCTGGTTCGGCAG
>JAKLIL010000316.1 GCA_022709625.1 Verrucomicrobiota bacterium | reverse complement strand
GTGCATCCGCTATTCCCGGCGCCGCTTCGTCTGTCCCCGCACGCACGCCCGGGTGGCCATCGACACCGACGTGCGGGTCGACCGGATCAATCCGGACCTGCTGCCCGGCGCCGCCTTGCCCCGGCTGGACGTGGCGGTTTGCGAATTCAAGAACCGGCGGGCCGGCGAAATGCCGTGGGCTGGCGCTCTGGCGGCCGGCGGGTTTCGCCTCGCGAGTTTTTCGAAATACGGTCAATGCGTCGCCCGCATTCTGAATGGAGGAATCTGAAGCCATGATCTCGGCCTTGAAAGTGTTGGAGGATTTCCAGAACGTCCAGGACCGCCTGGATCCCCTCTTGTACGTGGTTGCCTTGCTGGCCTCGCTGGCGGCGGCCTACGTCGCGGCGGGGTTGTACCGGTTGTTCTACGAAAGCCGCGGCACCGGCAGCCAGGTCCACCGCGCCTTTCCGCTGCTGGCTCTGGCGGTCACCTCGATCTTCATCGGGGTGCAGTTGTCGCTGCCGCTGTCGCTGGGCCTGCTGGGCTCGCTGTCCATCATCCGCTTCCGCACGCCGATCAAGGAACCGGAGGAAGTCGGCTTCATCATGCTGGTGATCGCCGCGTCGATTTCGGCGGCGACGTTCAACTTCCATTTCCTCGTGCTGCTGTACGCCATCGCCGTCGCCAGCCTGTTCGCGACCCGCGGCGCGCGCCGGTGGAAATGGCTGAAGCGCAGCGGGCTGGTCATCGCCTCCGTGCCGGATGCGGCGGCCGCGGATGCCGCCCCGCGCCTGGCGCAGTTGCTGGAACGGCACGTCGGCCAGTGCCGGCTGGAAAGCGCCTCCAGCCGCGACGGCACGACCAGCCTGCAATGGGCGTTTTCGGGACTGAAGACCGACGTCGCCGCGCTGCAGGCCGCCGCGCGCGAAGCCGGACCGATTGCCGCCCTGCAGATCCATTTGGATCGCGCGGGCGGGCAACGCTAGGATGAAACGGCGGCGGGTCAAGGCCCTGGTTGCCTTGCTTGCGCTGGGCGCCGTCGCGGGCGCCGCTTGCTCCGACCGCTTTTGCTTCGCCTGGCCCGCCCGGGGCGTGGCCGCGGCCGAACGCGTCGTCCGGCGGCAGCTTTTGCGGGGGCGCCAGGTCGCGTTCCTGATGACCTTCGACGAGCCCGGCGCGCGCGAATGGGTGGCGCGCACCAACGGCCTCGGCACCGGCGTCGAAGCGGTGCCGGGACGTTTTGGCTGGGCCCGCCGGTTCAACGGCACGCGGTGGTGCGGCATCCAGGCGCCGGTCGCCTGGAGCGCGGTGGCCAGCAATTTCACCCTGTCGATCTGGATCAAGCTGGAGCCGCCGTCGCAAACCCAGGATATTCTGTACACCGCGGCCTGGGGGCGCCGGGTCGGCGTGCGGCTCGAGGCGGGCCAACTGACGTTCCACGTTCCGAAAAGCGGCGCCGAGCAGGCGCTGGCCTACCCGTTTACGCGCTGGAACGAGTGGGTGCATCTGGCGGCCGTCGCCGATGCCGCCAACGGCCGGGCCCGCCTGTACGAAAACGGGCGGCAGATGGCCGAAGGTCCGATCGCCGGCGTGGATATGCCGCTCCACAACCTGCAATTCGGCGGCCATCGCTGGTATTCCACCCGCGCGCCGCTGCGCGCGGCGGTGGATGAAACCATCGTCTGGAACCGCGCGCTGGACGCGCGGGAAGTCGCGCGTCTGGCCCGCGCCCGCCGCGGCGCGTTGCCGCGCCTGGCGCCGGCCGGCTACCCGCTGTGGCAATTGGCTTCCGCCTGGGCCGGCGGCACCCGCCGCGCCCTCCGCTATTTCGATTTCTTCGATCCGCGTCTGTATCGATCCGCCCCCGCAAACCTGCCCGAACTCAAACTGGTCTTGAGCAAACGCGATCGGCGCCATTTCAACCGCGGCCATGCGCTCAGCCTGCGCAGCGGCCGCCGCATTCGGGAAGCGGCGGACTTCCGGCACGTCGATCTGGTCGCCAACGGCCGGCCCATGGCCGGGGAATTGGCGCTGGCCGGTTCGGACGTGGCCTATGCGCCGTCGCTCCGCCGCGGCTATCTTCTGGAAACCGCGGAGCCGGTCTGGGACGGCTTGCGGCAAATCCGGCTGGTGCCGCCCGAATCCATCGGCGATGCGCTGCCGCTGCTGGATGCCCGCGTGGCGGTCGCCCTCGGGCTGCCGGCCACGCGCAACGGGCTCTGCAAGCTGCGGGTCAACGGCGTCTTCCAAGGCGTCTACTACTACGAAGACGATGCGCGGCGCGGCGTGGACCCCAACGCGGCCGCGGCGTTCGTGCGCGCGCCGACCGACGTCGGCGACTGGCCGTTCGCGTTCGCCCGGCCATTCCCGGACGCCCCCGCGCCCCGGGGGCCGCCGCGCGCGGGCGTTCCGCTGTCGGCGGAACAACTCCAGGCCCTGTTCGACGAATGGGCCGCGAATTCCCTCGTGCCCCTGCTGGGCAAAGACGTCAAAGCTCCGTTCGGCCGACGCGAACTGGCGTACCGGTTGCGCGGCGTGCGGCGCAATTTGACCGCGCTCTGGACGCCCGCCGCCGGTTGTTCGCGCGCCGCGGACATGGCCGCGTACCTAACCCCCTCCATGGTTCTGGGCGGCAATCCCGCGCCGTTCTACGTCCGGGAAGATCTCGCTTTGGACGTTTTTCCCGCCAGCGGCGTCTCCGTTTCCTGGTCCAGTTCCGATCCGCAGACGATCGACCCTGCCGGACGCGTCCAGTTGCCGGAAGGCGACCGGCCCGTC
>JAKLIL010000315.1 GCA_022709625.1 Verrucomicrobiota bacterium | reverse complement strand
CGTGCAGGTTGGCGCCTACCTCAACGCCGCCGCCGCCGCGCTCCCCATCGGCACCTATCCCGCCACCCTGGTCTTCTCCAACCAAACGACCGGCGCAACCATTCCGCAATCGCTCATCCTGTCGGTCGGCACCGTCTTCTGCGAAGCCGTCGAAGCTTGCGGCCTGGAGTGGACGCTGACCGGCGATTCCTTCTGGTTCAGCCAGACCAATTCCACCCACGACGGCAGCGACGCCGCCGCCAGCGGCCCCATCGCCTACGGCCAGGAAACCGGCATGCAAACCGACGTGACGGGCCCCGGCACCCTCTCCTTCTGGTGGCAGGTCAGTTCCCAGACGAACGGCGATTACCTTGTGATCTGGATCGACGACATCCCAACCAACTACGTCTCGGGCGAACTGGATTGGCAACCGCAGACCTTTGTCCTCGGATCCGGTGCCCACACCCTGCGCTGGAGCTATCTGAAGTATTCCGAAACGGCCGCCGGCGCCGACCGCGGCTGGGTGGACCAAATATCCTGGACTCCCGCCCGCACCGCGCGCGGCGTGCCCATCGCGTGGTACGAACGCTTCGGACTCGCCCCCGCCGCCGGCCAGACCTGGGACGACCTCGATCTGCTGCCCGCCGCCTCCGACGCCCCGAATTGGATGCAATACCTCGCCGGCCTCGACCCGACGAACGCCGACGACGTCTTCCGGATCACCGCCATCCGGCAGACCAACGGCCTCCCGCTCCAAATCGAGTGGTGGGGCGGCACCAACGGACCCGCCGCACCCTACGTCGTCCAAGGCGCCGTCGAACTCGACCCCGGCGACTGGGAACCCGTCGGCACCGCGCCGCGCGCCGCCGGCGTCACCGTCTGGACCAATCCCCTGCCCGCCGACCCACGGCGCTTCTATCGAATTCTCGCCCCGCCCGATCCCTGACCAACCTGCCCGCCGGGATTTTTACGTACCATGGAAAACTTTTTGGGCGGTTTTCCACGCCATGGAAAAATTGGGGCCGATTTTTACGTGGCATGGAAAATTTTCCGCGCCGTTTTACGTGCTATGGAACATCCGGCGCGGGGGCGGGATTGACGACGGCCAGCCGCCGGCCGAGGACGACGCAGTTGAACAGCGCGCGCCCGACCTGGTCGCGCGTGAGGAAGGCGTTGCTGCCCGGCGCTTCGTGCAGCGAGACCACCGTCTGGTTCAGAACGTCGTAGGTCCGCACCGCCAAGGACTGGTGTTCCCACATCGCCGGATTCTCCAGGTCGAGGTCCGAAGCGAAGCGGACGAGCATCTGCTTGTTTTCCAAGAACACCCAGAGTTCGTTGGCGACGGGCGAAAGCGGCGCCACGTGCACGATTTGCTCGCCCGCCTCCCGTTGCGCCGGATCGCGGCCCAACTGCTCCAGCAGCGCCACGCGCAGCCGCGCGAACATGGCCGCATCGGGAAATTCCGCCTGGGCGCGCGTGCGGAAGAGATAAGCCACCATGTCCGCCACCGCCGCCGTCACGACGGCCGCCCCCGGCGGCGGGTTCGTCGGCGCGGCGACGCGCGCCACGTTGACGATGCGAAAACCCCTGCTCTTGACCGCGATGCCCATGTCCGCGATCGCGTAGTCCGCCTTTTTCACCCGGGCGGAGACGCCGACCAGCGGCAGCAGGATTTCCGCCACCTGGCTGCGGTCCTCCGGATCCAGCCGGACGTCCACCCGGCGCACCCAGAAGGGGAAATCCTTGATCCCGGCCAGTTTTTCGATGTCGGTCTCGTCTAGATACCATTGGTACAGGTGCCGGACGACCTCGAACAGATAGACCGGTTCCAGGATCTCCGCCGGCGGGGCCACGCCCACCGCCGCGGGCGGCGGCACCTCCTGGGCCTGGACGGCCGCAACGGAGAGCAGCAGGACAAGCCAAAGCCATGCTTTCATCGGGGATCCTTTCGGAGGGTAAAGAACCGGTTGCCGCCGAGCAGGCCCTGCTGGGAGTCGGGAATTTTCACGAAGTTGCCGCCGGGGCCGTAGTAGTCCATGCCCGTCATCCAGGAGTAGGCCCGGCCGGTCACCGCCACCTGGTTCACGACGGTGAGACCGGCGAAGCGGTCGGCGCCCGGGATGCCGCCGCCCAGATAGGCGTTGGCCAGTCCTTGCCCGAAGTTCAGCAGGCTGGCGAACCGCCCCGGCTGGCCCCCGCCGTTGGCGATCTTGAGCAAGTTGTCGATCCGCGCCGCGACGCGTGGGGCAGAAGCGGGTTTTCCGGTAGCGTCCTTGAAGAATCCTTCGCACTGGTTTTTCGCGGTGATCACGTCCACGACGTCCCGCGAGCGGATCGCGCCGATTTGCTCCTGCGTGTAGCCGGGGGGAACGTAGTTCAGGCGGGCGTGCAGCACCCAGAGGATCGACAGCATCGTGGCCTTGGTGTCGTCCTCGCTGAGGTAGCCGCGCTCGCCGGGAAACGGCGACTCGTTGACCAGCAGCCGCGCCAGGTAGCCGGCGGGTTCCGCGGCCGGCTCCAGTTGCGCGAACGGCGCCGAAGCCGAGGCCGCCGTGCCGCACATCAGGGCCGCCAGCAGGATGTTTCGGAGCCGCATGCCGGAAACGTCGCCAACCCGCCGCTCCCGGACAAGGCCGTCTTTTGCAGAAGTTTTTCCCGCACGCCCAACCCGCATCCGGGAGCCGCTAGAACCCGAATCGCGCGGCGGCGCCAAGGAACACCGTGTCCGTATCGATCGCATCGACCGCGTCGCCCAAATCCGTCTCCGCATCGAAGCGGTAGCTGGCGGAGATA
>JAKLIL010000314.1 GCA_022709625.1 Verrucomicrobiota bacterium | reverse complement strand
GCAGGATGAACAGGATATTGACGAACGGCATGGGGGGCTCCTTATTCTGGTTTTTGCGGTGGCGGGGGCGGGGGATTCCAAGGGGGCGGCATGGGCGGCGGCAAGGGGTAGGGGAACGTCGGCCGCTGGCCCAGGGCCAGGACCAGCGCGCCCGTGCCGAAGACCGCGACGGGCAGGACCAGGAACGGGGCGACGCCGGGCAGCGCGGCGGCGAAGTAGAGCAGGAACAAGCCCGCGGCCAGCGAGGAAAGCACCCGCGCGAACGTTTGCGGAAGGGGGGAACGCAGGAGCCGGTGCCCCAGCCACAGGGCTACGACGACGTGGGAAAGGTAGACCATGCCGACGAACCCGGCGCCCAGCAGGATGCCCAACGGAATGCCCACGAAAGTCATGAGAGCAAACGCCACCAGGAAGGGGCCCAAAAAGAGCGTGGCGGCGCCCGCCAGCAGTACCCGCCAGGGAGCGGTGCGGAGCTTGCGTACCGCGCCGCCGGCCAGTCCGGGGAAGAAGCCCACGAACGGCATGCCCACCAGCAGCGCGGCCAGGAACAGATAGCCGTGGATGGCCAGCCGCGACCCGAAGGACGTTTCCGGTGCGACTCCCGCCCGCCGCCGGAGGGTGCCCCCGATGCTTACGCCGGGATCGACCACCAGCGCCTTGGGCGCCGCGTAGACCAGGTCCCCGGCGATGCGCGTGCCGGGCACGAGGCGGATTTCCCGCGCCTGCACGCGGACGTTGCCCAGCCACTGGCCGCCCAGCGTGGCGGAATCCGCAAGGATCCAGGCGTCGCCCGCCACGGTGCCTTCGCAGATCACGCTGCCGCCGACCAGCAGGACTTCGCCGCGCACGGCCGAATTGGTGGCCAAGTGGAGTCCGTTGGGGGCGTAGGCCGCCAGATTCCGCTGGATGTCGCCGGCCACCACGGCGGAGCCGGCCAGGATGCGCACGTCGTCCTGCGCGGTGCCGGCAAACCGGGTCTGCGCGGTCGCCACCAGCCACAGGTCGCGCGCCGCCCCGCCCAGAACGTCGAGGCGATAGCCCACCCAGAGGGATTCTTCGGCCAGTTCTTCGCCCGCGGGCAGGGCCAGGACGTTGGTGCCCGCGCCCAACCGCCATTCGTAGGCGGACGCCGCCAGCGCGGGCAGGAACAACAGCGCCCCGATGGCCAGCCGCCGCTTCATGCCGGGCGATCCGTGGCGCGCACCACCACTTGGCCGTCGCGGATGGCGCCGACGCGGATCGCGGTGCCGGCGGCGATCCAGTCGCCGCCCTCGGCGAGCACGTCGTAGCGCTGCCCTTGGATCGTGGCGATGCCGGCGGGACGCAGCGCCGTGACGGTTTCGCCGGCGGCGCCCACGAGGCCGGGCGGCGGCGCCGCGGTTTTAATGGCCGTGCCGTCGGCACGCAGGGCGATGCGCCGGCCGGCTTTCGTCCGCGGGAAAATCTGGATCCACAGCAGCAGGGCGATGCCCCCGAACACCACGATGGCCAGCGCGGAGAGGAAGCCCCACGGCGCCGGAAAGGAAAAAAGCCCCACGCCCATGGCGGCCAGGAGGGCCAGTCCGCCAATGACGCCCGCGATGCCCCCCGGGATGAACACCTCGGCGATGACCAGCAACAGGCCGGCCGCCAACAGGGCAACGTACCAGGAAAACGGGCTCATACTCATGGCGCAGGTTACCATTTCCCGTCGCGCCGATGCAACGGGCATTTCCACGCCGCAGCGGTTCGCATGGTCAAAGTGCCCGGGGCGGGGGTCGAACCCGCACCCTCTCGCGAGGAAGGGATTTTAAGTCCCTTGCGTCTGCCATTTCGCCACCCGGGCGGCGGCCTTATCAATCGCTATTTCGCTCAATATTTACGGGGCTAATCTCAATTCCTTCTGTTTCCAGTCGCCACCATCGGGTTCCCCCTTTTCGACGCGCGCAAAGCACGCAACAAGCACACAGTCGGGAATCGGCGGTGTTGTCATGGGGAACGAGTATGCCAGTTTTCCGGGGCAATTCAACACGCCGCCCCGGCGGCGGCAGGCCGACGCCCGGCCACGGACCCGGACGCGCCGGAGGATTCAAGGGGAATGGAGGGGCGCCTAGCTTGACATTCCAAAGCAACATGGGCAGTTTGGAACCGATGAACGTCGTGGGTAGATACTGGCGGCATGGGTGCGTATTGTTCTTCCGGTTAGGCATGACCGGTTGACCCGATGGGCGACATTTTTTATCGGACCATAAAGGGCTTGTGCCGGGTGCCATTCGTCACTTCAGGCCGGCCTGTGGTGATGGGAGTGGAGCAGGTTCCCCGCGCCGGTCCCCTGCTCATGGCTTCCAACCACATATCGTGGTACGACATTCCGTTGCTGGCGGTACACAGCCGGCGGCTTTTGGATTTTCTGGCCATCTACAAGTTGTACGAGCGGCCCGCCGCGCACTGGTTTTTCGAAAACATGAACGGGATTCGCTACGACTCTTCCAAGCCGGATACCCGTGCGGTGCGCGCGATGCTGACCCGGCTGAAGCGCGGGCGATGCGTGGTCATTTTCCCGGAGGGAAAACTTTGCCGATACGAGGATTCGCTGTTTACGGGGCGTCCGCTTTATCCGGGCATGGCGCGTTTGGCCCTGGCGGCACAGGCGCCGGTTCTTCCGGTCGTGCTGGCGAACACCGACGTCTACCGCCGATTCAAGGCCTGGCTGCCGGTGTGCGGGGCACGCTACGGAATGATCTTTGGCGCGCCCATCCCCCCGCCGGCGCGCGCATCTGCCGCCAGCCTGTTTTCCGAGGTCGCGCG
>JAKLIL010000313.1 GCA_022709625.1 Verrucomicrobiota bacterium | reverse complement strand
TAAGGTGGACGCCGTCATCGGCCACGCGGAACTCGCCGCCGGTTTCCTCGTTGAGGGCGCGGATAATCTCCGCGCGGAAAGCGGGCTTGGTGTTGATGCCGGTGCCGACGGCGTTGCCGCCGATGCCCAATTCGCGCAGGCGCGTGGCGGCAGCGCGGATCCGGTCGGCGGCCAAATGGATGGCCCGGGCGTAGGCGCCGAATTCCTGGCCCAGGGCGATCGGCACGGCGTCTTGCAAATGCGTGCGGCCGGCTTTCACGATCTCCGCGAACTCGCCGGCCTTGGCGCGCAGGGCTGTTTCAAGAGCGGCCAGCGCGTCGAGCAGCAGCAGGATCTGGCCAAGGAGGGCGATCTTGGCGCCCGAGGGGAAGCAGTTGTTGGTGGATTGCCCCATGTTGACGTCGTCGTTGGGATGCACGGGCGCTTTGGCGCCGCGTTGGCCGCCCAGGGCCGCGTTGGCCAGATTGGCGACCACCTCGTTGAGGTTCATATGCGACGAGGTGCCCGATCCGGCTTGGCAGAAATCGATGGCGAATTCGCGGTCGTGGGTTCCGGCCAACACCGCGCGGCAGGCGGCCACGATGGCCTGTTCCTTGTCCGCGCCCAAAAGCCCCAGCTTGGCGTTGGCGCGTGCGCAGGCCAGCTTGAGCCAGGCCATTCCATGGACGATTTCGATGGGCAGGGGGCTGCCGGAGATGCGGAAATTCTCGAGCGAACGCGACGTCTGCGCGCCATAGAACGCGTCGGCCGGTACGCGCCGGGAACCGAGGAAATCGTGTTCGACACGGGTGGAATTGCTCATGCCCGCCATGATACGGGAGCAAAGGCGGAAAGCAAGCGGGGACGGCTTTGGACTTGGAGGCGCCGGGCGATTGCGGTAAAAAACCGCCGATGACACTGCCTGCCCAAGAACCGAACGAGGCCGGGCGCCGGGCGGCATTTCTCCGCGCGGAATTGGAGCGGCACAACCGCCTGTATTACGTGGAGGCGCGGCCGGAGATCTCGGACCGCGAATTCGACCGGCTGATGCGGGAGTTGCAGGATCTCGAGGCGGCACATCCGGAACTGGCTGCGCCGGATTCGCCGACGCAACGGGTGGGCGGGGCCCCGCTCGCGGGTTTCCGGCCGGTCAGCCATGCGGTGCCGATGATGTCGCTCGACAATACCTACAGCCTCGCCGAAATGCGCGAGTTCGACGCGCGGATCCGGAAGGCCTTGGGCGTTGCCGCGGTGGATTACGTGCTGGAACCCAAGGTGGACGGCGTGTCTATCAGCCTGCGCTACGAACGCGGCGTACTCGCGGTCGCGGCGACGCGCGGCGACGGCAAGACGGGCGACGATATTACGGCCAACGCCAAGACCATCCGTACGATTCCGCTGCGGATCCCGACCTCCGCGCCGGTGCTGGAAGTCCGGGGCGAGGCCTATCTGGCCAAGCCGGCCTTCGAACGCCTCAACCAGGAACGGATACGGGCCGGCGAACCCGTGTTTGCCAATCCGCGCAACGCCACCGCCGGTTCGCTGAAGCAACTCGATCCCAAGGTGGTGGCGGCTCGTCCGTTGTCGGCGGTGCTGTATGCCGTCGGCGCACGGGAGGGCGTCGATTTCGAAACGCAGGCGGACGTGCTGCGGGGGCTGAAAAAACTAGGGTTCCCCACGGCGAAACTGTGGTGGGAATGCCGCGGCATCGAGGAGGTCGTTGTCCGCGCCGAGGAATTGCAGCGGCGCGAAGGCGAATTGGAATACGAGATGGATGGCGCCGTGGTGAAGGTCAACCGCTTGGCCCTGTGGCGCCAGTTGGGCGCCACGGCCAAGGCGCCGCGGTTCGCCATGGCCTACAAGTATTCGCATGAACAGGCGCACACGGTGCTGCGGGACGTCACGCTTCAGGTGGGGCGCACCGGCGTGCTGACGCCGGTGGCGGAACTGGAGCCGGTGGACCTGGCCGGCTCGACGATTGCGCGGGCGACCCTCCACAACGAGGACGAAATCAAGCGCAAGGACATCCGCATCGGCGATACCGTCGTCGTCGAAAAGGCGGGCGAAGTGATTCCGGCGGTGGTCGCCGTCGTGGCCGGCCTGCGGCCCCAGGGAACGCAGCCTTTCGATCTGTTTGCCCATGCCCGCGGAACGTGCCCGGCGTGCGGCGGCGCTATCGCCCGCGATCCGGAAGCCGCGGCTTGGCGGTGCGAAAATCTGGGCTGCCCCGCCCAAATCCGCGGCCGCATCGAGCATTTCGTGGCGCGCAAGGCGATGAATATCGACGGCTTCGGCGAAGCCATCGTCGCGGCGCTGACAACGGAAACCACGGTGCAGGAAAAGGCGGACCACGGTTTGTTCGGAACGGAGACCAGGGAACGGATCCTGCCCCCGGTCGTGCGCGACGTGGCCGATCTCTACGCGTTGACCCCGGAGGCCATCGAATTGCGCCGGCCGAATCGCGCCGCGGATGCGGCGAAAGCGGAAATGAAACTGGCGACGAAACTGTGCGCCGCCATTGCCGCCAGCAAAAACAACGAACTCTGGCGCTTGCTCCACGGGCTGGGCATCCCGAACGTGGGCGAGGGGCTCTCCCGCTCGTTGGCGCAGGAACTCGGCTCGCTGGATGCGTTGATGGCGGCGGACGCGGCCGCGCTGGCCAAGGTGCGCGACGTGGGCGGAATCGTGGCGGATGGCATCCGGGAGTTTTTCGGCAACCGGCGCAACCGGGCCGTTGTCGAGAAACTGCGGCAAGCCGGGGTCCGGTTCGACCGCGTGGATAAAGTCGCCGCGGAAGCCAACCGGGACGGTTACTTTTTC
>JAKLIL010000312.1 GCA_022709625.1 Verrucomicrobiota bacterium | reverse complement strand
CCGCAGGAGCGGGGCGCGAAGCGACCCGACCGCATTTATTCTTCCCGTCAGAAAAAGGGTCGAGCCGATTTTTCGGTGAAAATCGCGTACTTCCAGCCTGTCGCCGTTCTTCGCGATGTAATGGGCTTGCCGCGCGTCGTTTATGAAAGCGGCCAAAGTGTCGAGCCGACCTACCCCCTTGTCCTTCATCCGCGCGACCTGGGCCGCCAGCGTCGCGCGGTCCTGCATGGCCTTCTCCCGCCGCGAAAGGTAGTCCGCGCGTGAGATCCCGCCGTCGAGGTGCAAATCCACCAAGCGGGCAAGCCGGGCGTCGAGGTCGGCCAGCCGCTGCTCGGCCTGTTGGATTTGCTCGCGGCGGACGGACTTCTCGGCCTCGTGCTTCTTCTCGATTTCCGCCAGCATCAGCCCCGCCCATTCGTCGTCGATGGAAACCGATTCGAGCCCCGCGCGTAGCCTGGCCTCCAATTTTTCCTCCCGCAGGTACTTCTTTTCGGGGCAAGGCCCGACCTTGTGCGTGCAGCGGTAGTAATGATTCTTCTTCTGCCGTTCCGCCGTGATCGCCGCGCCGCAACTCGCGCAATGGGACAGCCCGAGAAAAGAAAAGTCGTGGGGATCGCGGGCCATCACCTTGCGGCTGCGCCGTGAATATATCTGCTGCACGCGGTCGAATAGTTCGCGCGGGATGATCGGTTCATGTGCGCCGTCGTGGAGTTCCCCTTTCAAGCGGAATTTGCCGATGTAGAAAACATCGGCCAGCATCACGGGAACGCGGCTCGCGAACATCGGCCGACCGCTGCGCGACCGCAAGCCCAGCCGTTCCGACAAATCGCGTATGCCGTAGATCGTGTAGCCGTCGGTCGCATACGCCTCGAATAGTTTGCGGACAATCTCCGCGCGGGGCGGATCGACCACGATGGTGCGCGAATGCGGATCGTTCAGGTAGCCGATAGGCGGCTTGGCCGGGAACCATCCCAAGCGGATTTTCTGTCGGATGCCGCGCTTCACATTCTCGCTCAGATTGTCCACATAGTATTTGCTCTGCCCGAATGCGATTTGAAGCATGAATTTCCCCTGCGGCGTGTTCTCGAACCAAAACGCGGGGAATTTCAGTGAATTCAGCGCGCCCGTGTCCAGGGCATAGACGATCTGCCCGCCGTCCACCGAGTTGCGCGCCAAGCGGTCGGGATGCCAGGCCAAAATCCCGTCCGCCTGCCCGCGCTCAACCTCGCGCATCATAGCGTTGAAGACAGGACGCCCCGGAACCTTGGCCGTGCGCGACTCGACGAACTCGCGGGCGACGGTCAGGGATTCCTTGCGGGCGTGCTCGCGCAATTCTTCCAGTTGCGCGTCGATGGAAAGGAGTTGCTTGTCGTCCTCGTCGGTGGACTTGCGGGCATACAGGAAATATTTCATTTGCAGCCCCCTTTCGCCTTCGCGGCGGCAACCTTTTTCGCCAATGCATTCACGCCATCGATGACGGCTTTGTATTCCTTCGCGTCAGGGCGGCTGATCGGTTTCAGCAGCAGGTGCTTGCCGTCGCACATGATCACCATTTTCGTGCCCGCCGACAGTTTCAGGATGTCGCGGAACGGGCGCGGAATCACGAACTGCCCTTTGGTCGAAATGGAAGCGATGTCGGTTTGCATGGATTTCCTTGGTTTGTAAAGTATGCTTACGGCATGATACTACGGCGGGCGGGAGGGGGTGTCAACGGGGTTTTGCGCATTCAAAGCGGATTTCGGTTCTGGTTCGGGCGGTTTGGGTTCGGAGGGCGCCGTGGGAGCAGAGCGACCGCCAAGCCCGGTCTTCGGGTCGCTTCGCGCCCCGCTCCTGCGGCGGCGCACCCCCCGAAATCAAACCCGCGTTTCCGAACCTCGGCGCGGCGGCTGTGCCGCACGCGCCGAAACCGAAAGCCCCGTGCCAGCCCCGTCCTTCGCGTCGTTTTTCGTGTTCGGAGATTCGCCCGCCCCGCCCGTGTCCGTCGCGGACCTCGCCCAAAATCCGCCCGCCCCGCTTGTCGATTCCGCATCGCCTGTGTTGCTCGCGGATTTTCCAAAACCGTGGCGGATCGTAGCCGAAACGCCGAAAAGTCTTGGGTGGTGGGCCCTGCAGGACTTGAACCTGCGACCAGAAGATTATGAGTCTTCCGCTCTGACCAACTGAGCTAAGGGCCCCTGCCGACGCGAAATCATGCGGCGGCCGCGCGCAAAACACAAGTCCTTCCCGCCGGGCCGATCCGGAAAGGGGCAGCGGCGGTTCGGTGCGTGCATATCGAAACCCGGCCAGGAATCCAAATGGCGGTCATCCCGGGCGGGGTCTGTCCGCGGTAGCCTCGCGCGAAGGCGGGCGGAAAAAGGCCGCCGGGGGCGATTCCGCCCTTGACGCTGGGCCTCAATCCCCTATGATGCCGGCTCGTTTGGATAGAAAAGGCAACCCATGAAAACACCCCTTTTGGAAAAAGTCGAACAGAGCCAGCTCAAGGAGAAAGTCCCCGAATTCCGGATCGGCGATTCCGTGCGCGTGCACGTGAAGATCAAGGAAGGCGACAAGGAACGCATCCAGGTCTATGCCGGCACGGTCATCGCCCGCAACGGCGGCGGGGCCAACGAAACCTTCACCGTGCGCCGGATTTCCTTCGGCGAGGGCGTCGAGCGCGTGTTTCCCCTGCATTCCCCGTTCGTGGCCAAGGTCGAGGTGGAGCGCAGCGGGGCGGCGCGCCGCGCCAAGCTCTACTACATGCGCAAGCTCACCAGCAAGCAGAGCCGCCTGAAGGAAGTCCAGGAATAAACGGGCTTCAGCCCG
>JAKLIL010000311.1 GCA_022709625.1 Verrucomicrobiota bacterium | reverse complement strand
GTCGAATTTCCGGTCGGTGTCCAGGTTGCCGATGTAGGTCTCGGCCAGTTCCCAGACTTTCCCGTTCAAGGTCACGTTGCCGGCCGCGTAGGTGCCCTTGGTCGCGTCCTCGAACGTAATGATATAGGAACCCGGCGGCGGCGGCTGCACGTATTCCGTCACAGCGATGGTCGCCGTGCCCGTGGAAGCGCCGAACTGGTTGGTGGCGATCACCGTCAGCGTGTAGTTGGTCGGCCCGTCCGCCTGGGCGGAGGCAAACGCGAAGTTGGTGCCGACCAGCGTGGCCGTGCCCGCATAGGCTGGCAGGAGGGTCCAGCTCTGGATGCCGCTGCCCGCCGGCGACAGCGCGATGCCCAGCTTTTGGGTTTCGGTCGCCATGATGGAATAGGGCGCCGCCGGGCTGAACGCGATCACCGGCACCGGCGGCGCGTAGGGCGTGACGGAAATCTGCACGCTGTTCGTGGCGCCCCCCAGGGAATTGGTGGCAATCACGGTCAAGGTGAAGGTCTTGTTGGCGTCGGCCGCCGCCGGGGTCATGCGGAACATGCCCCCGGCCAAGCTTTTGGCCCCCGCGTAGCCCGTTTCCAGGCTCCAACTCTGGATGCCGCTGCCCGCCGGCGTCACCGCCACCGCCAGCGTCAATTCGTTGCTGACGGGAATGCTTTGGTTGCCGACCGGATTGAATACAATCGTCGGCACGCCCGGCCCCGCGACTTCCACGCCGTCGAATCCAACGTTCAATCCGCTGGCTTTCGCCACGTAGATCAGCCTGACAAACCGCGTGGCGGCCAGCAGATCGTTGGTATATGCCGTGGCGGTGGTGGGAAGATCCGTGCCGGGACTCGAGAAGACAGCCAGGTTGGTCCATACCGAGCCATCCGTGGATTGCTGCACGTTGAATTCCCAATTCGCGGTGGCCGTTCCGTTTTTTTTCAGCCAGTACGAAACGGTGGCCGGAGATCCACCGACGTTGATCTGGATGAAATCGCCCGCGCTGTCCAATTTTCCGGCATTGCCGCCCGCCTCGTCGTAACTGGACGAATAATCGCCGCCCAAGCCGCTTTTAGTCCAGCCCGTCGGCAGATTGGTGGTGGACCACGGCCCGGAGTAGAACGCCGGCAAGGCCGCCTGGCCGAAAGCTCCCGCCACCGCCCCCAGCAGGGCAACCAGTACCCAGATCGTCGTCTTGTTCATGGCGCAGGCTCCCGGTGCAATGTCCACCGCTATGAAATCTACTCTTTTCCGATCCGCCCGGCCAGTGGAATTTCCGGAGAAACGAGAACGGAAACCCCAATTTTTTTAGACAGGATTGTCAGGATGGAAACAATTGCCCCACTCTCAATCCTGTCCATCGTGTTAATCCTGTCGAAAATGCCCGGAATTAGAGACGGGATGAATGGGATTTTCAGGATGGGAATGCCCGGAATCCCGTAAATCCTGCCAATCCTGTCCAATTCGCTTAAATCCGCGCCCCCTCTTGCCAGCCATATTTGAAAAGGGTATGGTTCTTTTGGGGAGGCGTCCCTCCTCCCCGAGCATGAGGTTGGCCATGAGAAGGAAAGCCGGAATCGCCGGAACGATCGCAGCAGGCCTGCTCGGCATGGCCCTGTCCGCCCAAGCCTACATCTCCTCGATGGCCGTGCCCGGCACGCATAACGGCTGGAGCACCGTTCCCAGCATGGTCAAGGTCACCAACGGCATACCGCCGAACTCCGTCTGGGTCTGCACCCAAACCCTGACCTCCGCCAGCGGCGATTTCAAATTCGCGGCCAACGGCGGCTGGGACAGTTACTACGGGGGCAGCGCGTCGATCGCCCGCGTGCCGACCGTCGCCTCGGCCCCGGTTCCCGGCGGCGACGCCCTGAGCTACGTGAATTTCACCACCGGCCCCTACCGTTTCACGTTCAACGAGTTCACGCTGGAATTCAGCATCGAATGGGCCGGGGCATCGCCCCTGCCTGTCCCGGTCTTCACCAATGTGGCCGTGGTGGGCGATTTCAACGGCTGGACGCCCAACGTCAACAGCGCGTTGACCAACCATCCCGCGCCCAGCAATTACCTGTGGAGCGGAACCCTGGCGCTGGAAAAAGCCACCGCGTTCCAGTTCCAGCCCAACGGCAACATCAGCAACCAATGGGGCGCCCCCCGGAATATCACCATCGTGCCGCCCACCAACGGCAGCGCCTGCGGGAAGGCGAACTACACCCTGGCCGGCTTCCCTTCCGGTTTGCTGGCCTTCACGCTCAACCTGAGCAACAACGTGTTTTCCGTTTCCCAGACCGTTTCCAAGGCGGTCAACGCGATCACCGTGCAGGGCAGTTTCATCGGCACCAACGAGCCCCCGCCCAACATGACCCGGCTCGCGGGCTCGTCGGCGTGGGAATCCGACCACCACCTCACCAACGTCGCCGCCGTCACGGTGCGGTTCGTCGCCGACACAAACTTCGTCTGGGGCGCTACCAACGGCGTGCCGGCCATCCCCCTGCCGGCCACAGGCACGCTGCGGCTGGGCAGCACCAATTTCGCCACGGTCGGCGTCAACAAGCCCGGACGCTACCGCCTGACCTTCGACCATCTCACCGGCGATTTCTCCTTCCGCCAGCTCTACGTCGACACCTCCATGGGCACCAACATCAACCTGCTCAAGAATCCCGGGTTCGAATACACCACCGATCCCGGCGGGGGCGATGCCGTCGATTGGGGCAACTACCAGGCCTGGCCCCACAGCGTGGCGAACAACCAGGTCGCCCCCCATTCCGGCAACTGGTGCGGCGCCATCCACGGCAAACTCTTCCCGGATTGGCAAGACTTCG
>JAKLIL010000310.1 GCA_022709625.1 Verrucomicrobiota bacterium | reverse complement strand
GTCGCATGAAAAACGGAGCGAGCGCCGCGGAATTAAGGCCGGGATTGCGCGGCGGCGAGGAGATAGTTGCGCACAACGGCCCGGCCGGTTTCGAGTTCGGCCGCGGCGATGTATTCGTCGACGGTGTGGGCTTGGGCGATGTCGCCGGGCCCCCACACGATGGTTTCGCGGCAGGCCGCCGCCAGCGGGCCGGCATCGCTGCACCACGCCGCGCCTTCCCGCGCGTCGGGCGCGCCGGCGGCTTCCAGCGCCGCGCCAAACCGCCGCACGAGGGCGGAATCGACCCCGGTGCGGAACGGCAAGCTTTCCTTCAGCAGCGCGACCTCGACGCCGCCGGGAATGGCCGCGAGCCGCGCGCGCACGTCGGCGAGGACCGCCGCGGCGGTTTCGCCGGGCAGCAACCGGCGGTCCACCTGGATTTTGCAGCGGTCGGGGACGATATTGGTGCCGGTGCCGCCGTGGATCGTGCCGACGGACACCGTCGGTTGCCCCAGCACGGGATCGGTCCGCCGTTCCGCCGCGGCGTTTTTTTCCTCTTCCAGAATGCGCCAGACGGCGGGCATCTTGAGAATGGCGTTGTCGCCGCGGCCGGGATCGGAAGCGTGCGCGGCGCGGCCGCGGGTGGCGACCGTGAACCAGCAGGCGCCCTTGTGGGCATGGACGATGCGCAGGGCCGTCGGTTCGAGCACGATGCATTCGTCCGCGCGCAAGCCATCCGCGACGGCTTCTTCGGCGCCCAGGTTGCCCGTTTCTTCGCCGATGGCGCCGAGCCACGCCAGTTGGATCCCGGCCGCCGCCAGCGCGGCGAGGACTTCGCCGTCGAGCGCGGCCAGGAAGGCGGCCAGCGGGCCTTTTGTGTCGCACGCCCCGCGGCCGTAAAGGCGGCCGTTGGCCGCACGCAAGACAAACGGATCGCCTTGGAAACCAACCACGCCCACGGTATCGAGGTGCGACTCGAACAGAATGGTTTTCCGCGGCGCATCGGGTCCAAAGTACACCAGCAGATTCGGTCGGCCTGGAGTCTGACCGATGCGTCGGGAGTGAAAGCCCTTGGAGGCGAACCATGGTTCAAGCCAGTCGACCAGGCGGGCTTCGCCGCGAATGGCGTCGTCGACGGCCAAGGCGGGATTCACGCTGGGGATGGCGACGAGTTGCCGCAGCAATTCAACGGGGACAGCGGGATTCACGGCGGGATTCCTTTCGATTCGATCCAAACTAGATGGCCATGCCGACGGCAAACAGGGTGCCAAAGGACAGATGGAGCAGCGCCATGCCGACCACGTGTTTTTCCTCCACGGGCCCGATCCAAATTCCGCGAAACCAGCGCACGCCCAAGGGCAAGGTCAACCACGCGGCCAGGATGGCCGGCGGAAGTTGGCGCGTCAGGGCCATCAGCGCCGTCATGGCGTAGGGCGTTGCGAGCAGGAGCCCGGCCAGCAGTTTGGCCTCGGTGGGCTTGAAGAGCATCGGCAAGGTGTGCAATCCCGCCTGGCGATCGGATCGGACGTCGCGCAGGTTGTTGGCGTAAAGGATCAAGGTCATCAGCAGCGCGGCGGGAACGCCGGCGGCCACCGCGCCCCACGAGAAGCGGCCGGTCTGCGCCACGTGGCCGCCCAGCGTCATGCCGACGCCCATGAGCAGGAATACCCAGACCTCGCCGAGCGCATGGTATTTGGGGCTGAGCGGCCCCGCGGAATAGGCCCAGGCGCCCAAGGCGCCGGCCACGCCAAGCCACAACAAGCCCCACCCGACCTGCCCGGCCAACCAAACGCCTCCCAGGCCGGCCAAGACCGCGGCGACGCAGGCGCCGCGGAAACACCGCGCCGGCGTCATCTCGCCGTGGACGAGAACGCCGCTGCCCACGCCCCCGCCCTGGCGATCTACGCCGTGCTTGTAGTCGTAATAGTCGTTCCACAAGTTCGCCGCCGTGTGCATCAGCAACCCCGACAGCAGCGAAACGACGAAGCGCGGCACCGAGAAATCCGCGCCAGCGCAGCGCGCCTGCAGCCCGCCGATGGCGACGGGCACCAGGCTGGCGGAATAGGCATAGGGCCGGACGGCTTTCGCCCACAGCCGGAGCGCTTTCACGGCAACCTCCCGGGCGTTTTCGCGTTCGGATCCGGCTGCAAGCGCGCGTGGACGATGCCCCAGCCGTCGGGGCCCTTGATCCAGCGCAGCGCGGCGCGGCCGTCGCCTTCCGCGGCTTCCCCGGCCGCATCCGCCAGTCGATAATGCGCGGCCACGTCGGCGCGAATCTCGCCTTGGCGCAGGACGGTCGTGGCGATCCGGGCATCCGCGAAGGAAATGGTTTCGAGCGAATTCCGGATTTGGACAAAGAGTTGCACGATCTCCTGGCGTCCCGAGGCCCACTCGCCCCACTCCGCCACTTCCAGGACGGCATTCGTGGCCAGGAATCCACCGAGCCGATTGGCAGCCAAGCCCAACGCCACCGGAGATTCCTCGCCTGTTTTCTCCACCAACCGCACCACCCCGGCGGTGGCCCGCCGCACGCGGGCCTCGGCGCGGAAATAGGCGCCCGCCCAGATCGCCGCCACCAGCGCCAACGCCAGCCGCAACACGTTGGGAACCCGCGACCGGCGCCGCGCGGCGCCGGTGTTGGCGGTCGTACGCGTCATGCCGAACTCCGCCTTGTAAAAATGGCTAGCCATTCCATCGCATTCAGCATACAAAATTGCGTGAAATTGCAAATGGCGAAAGAACTCGTATGAGCGAAGATCCCGGGTTGCAGGAATACGTTGGCGCGGCGCAAGGCATTTTGGCCGAGATGCTCCGCCTGTTGGAATTCGCCGATGCCCGCGTG
>JAKLIL010000031.1 GCA_022709625.1 Verrucomicrobiota bacterium | reverse complement strand
GGACGCCGGCCGGTTCCAGGAGCGTCCCGACAACGCCTGGCGGCTGCTGGGTTCGATCCGCACCAACTGGTTCGTCGACGACGGCGGCCTGGCGCGCCCCCGCGGCCAGATGCGCTTCTTCCGGGCATCGTACAAGGACCGCTGGCGGCTGACCAACGAGTTCGGCGAGGCCCAGCGGCCCCTCGCCAGCGAGGAAGTCTATGCCCTCCACAACGTCGTGCTCTCGCGCGGCCAGAACTTCGTGGCCCTGCACGGCGTGCCCTACGTGAACACGTTCAGCGGGGTGTTCGGCGCCATCGACAACTTCCCGGGCGGCCCCAGCGCCTTGCCGGATTCCGGCGCCACGGTCGTGGAATTCTATTCTTCCGGCCCGGCGGCACCCACTTCGGACCAGTATTACCTCAATGCCTCCGGCCGCTGGATGCAGGTGGGCGGCGGCGATGTCACCACCCTGTCGCAACCGTCGAACTTCTTCACCCGCGGGTTCTCGATTACCTTGCCGAATCCGATTCCCAGCAACTACGTCACGACCACCGCGGTCGACGTCAACGAACTGGACCTCTCCGGCAAGCCCGTCCAGGTGCCCGCCATGGTCTGGTCGCCCATCGTCCAGGTACCCACCAACGGCTTCAGCCAGACCATCGCCACCGGCGTCCAGAGCGGGCGGGTCGCCACCCTGGTCTACAACGTGGCGGCCTTGCGCCTGCCCGTGGCGGCCCATCCGAGCGAAATGCGCCTGCTCGAATGCGGCTTCGTCAAGGGCCCGCGCGGTTCCAGCGACGAAATCTACACCATGAACACCGCCAGCAAGGGCGTGCTCGGCGGCAGCACGATCTACTGCGACGTCGACGGCGTCTGGCGTTTCGCCGGCAGCAACGTGCTCGTGCCCCCGAACTACTTCAAGCCCAACGACGTCATCGTGATCGTTTCCCGCAACGGCGGGCTCGGCAATTCGTGGACCTGGACGTACCATCCCACCAATTTCTACGCCCTCCCGACCCGCTGGCTGGGCAATTAGACCGGGAAATCAGTCGGCGGCGCCGATCAGATGGTAGAGCAGGTTGTTGGCGACGGCCTGCGGCAGCAGCAGGACTGAACGATACACGGGCGTGCCGTCGGGGCCGGCGACGAAATCGACGACTTCGGAATCGATGCGCAGGGTGCCTTCGCCCCGCATGGTGCGTTGCGCGACGCGCATGTCGCCCTTGTCCGGAATGGTCCGGCCGGTCGCGAAATCCATGGTTTTGGTGACCAGCGAAAAGGAGGCGGGGGAATTCTGCAGGGGCGAGGCGGGTTGGTCGTCGACCAGTTGGACGCCCACGAGCCGGTCTTCGCAATCGGCGATGAGGCGCAGGGTGGGATAGGGGGGCTGGCCGGGTCCGATGGCACCGAGGCGACCGGCCGGGAAGGACTGCATGAAGAAGCCGCCGTAGGGGAACGGGGCGCCTTCGACGGGAATGCGTTGCCCGGGCTTGGCGGCGAGGACGCGGCAGGCGTCGGCTATCGGCATCAGCCATTTGAGCGGGCCGTGGATGTAGAGTCCGGGTTGGGCGCGGGTGTCGGGCGAAGGCTCGGCGACGGTGGAGAGCAGGAAGACGAACTCGGTGGTTTCGGGGCGGTCCACCGGAGCCGGCAGGGTGTCCCAGGCGTATCCGAACTGCATGTAGCGGGGCGCGAAGGAGTCGGCGGGATCGGGCACGGGCGTGGGATAGGGCGCGAGCGCGGCGTGGCGTTTCTTGGGCGCGAGGGCAAACAGGTTTTTCTTGTCGGCAAGGGTCAGGCGCGCCCGGCGGGCGTCGTTGACGAGTTGGTAGCACTGGTTGGCGTATAGGGTCACCGGGACGTTGGCCGGCGCATCCGGCTTGATGGTTTCGAACAGCACCGCCGCGTATTGGGCATCGGAGATGATGGCGAGGAGGGCGGCATCCTGCGGGTCGGGATTCTTCAAGCATGTCTGATAGGCGGTCAGCGCCTGATTGAAAAGATTGGCGGCCTGGATGAATCCGGGATGGTTCCAGGCCCCGGGCGTGACGCTGGCGGTGCCCGCGGACAGCGGCGGCGGCTCGGGCGGCAGATTCGTTTCAGCGGCAACCGGCGTAACCCCGGAGCCGGCGACGGCGTCGCCGGACGCAGCTGCCGCGGATTTGTCGCCGGAGAAATGAAAGGTTCCGCCCCCGGCGGGATTGGGCGCTTGGGACGGCGGGGCGACCGTCTCGCCTTTCAGCGCGGCCTTGATTTGCGCGATGCGCTCGGGATGCTCTTTGAAGACAAAGAACCAAAGGGCTCCGGCCACGCCGCCCAAGAAGAGCAGAAAGAGCGCGAACCGGAGGAACCCGCTGCCGAATGAAGAGCCGATGGAGGGAGTGGACCGCTTGCTTTTGCCAATCAGAGCTTCGGAGCCGGACAACGTGATGGCCTTTTTGGCGGCGGGGGAAAGATTGAGCGTGTTGGCGCGGGCGCCGGGCCGATGGCGTGGGCTGAGCAAAATCGTGCTCTCGTCTTCGGCGGGGTAGGGCGGCAGGGGGGATTTGCCCTGCTTGATTTGATGGAGGTCTTTGAGAACTTCGGTCCAACTCTGCGGGCGTTTGGCGGGATCCTTGGCGGTCATTTTGGCGAGGAGCCAGCCGAAGGAAACCGGCAGGTGCGGCAGGATTTCGCAGGGATCGGGGAGATAATCGGTTTGCTGGGCTTCGAGGATGGCATCGAGGGAGCGGCCTTCGAACGGGGGCGTGCCGGTCAATAGATGGTAGAGGGTGAGGCCGAGGGAATAGATGTCGGAGCGGCAGTCGGCCTCGCGGCCTTCGATTTGCTCGGGGGCGATGTAGGTGGGCGTGCCTTCGATGCAGGCGGAAGGCTCGCGGGTGGCGGCGGAGCCGGCAATGCGCGCGAGCCCCAAATCGGTCAACTTGACCGCGCCATCGGTGCCCAGCAGAATGTTGCCGGGCTTGACGTCGCAATGGATCAGCGCCGCTTCGCGCCAGACGGCATCGAGGGCGCCGGCGACGATTTCGGCCAACTTGAGGGCTTGGCCGTGGGCCATGCGCTGGTGGTCGGCCAGCCAAGCGGCGAGGTTGGTGCCCGCCAGATATTCCATCACGTAGTAGAGCGTGCCTTGATGCTCGCCGCAATCAACGATGCCGACGACCGCCGGATGGGAGAGCCGGGCGGCGGCGCGGGCTTCCTTCTGGAATTGCTCGCGCGCGGCGGCGTCAGCCCGTAGGTTGGGCGAGAGGATTTTGATGGCAACGACGCGGTCGAGGGAGAGTTGCTTGGCCAGCCAGACGGTGGAGGTGCCGCCCGTGCCCAGCAGCCGCTGGATCTCGTAGCCGGGCAAGGTCGGCGGAGTGGCTGGGCGGTACGCAGGTTCCATGACCGGCCATTTTGGGGGAAACCGTCCGGAAAGGAAACCGCGAAATTGGACGCTTGCCAAGCGGCGCGGATTTCGGCCAGGGTGGCAAGCCATGGAAAAGACCACGCGGCAAGTCGAGACGAAGTCGGCGGCGGAAACGCAAGCGCTGGCGGCGAAACTGGCGGCGGAAATGCCGGCGGGGACCGTCCTCTGCCTGCACGGCGAGCTGGGCGCGGGCAAGACCTGCTTCGTGCAGGGGCTGGCGAAGGCGCTGGGGGTGCGGCGTGCGGTGGGCAGTCCGACCTTCACGCTGATCAACGAATACCGCGGGACGAAGCCATTGGCGCACGTCGACCTCTACCGCGTGCGCGGCGCGGCGGACGCCTTCGGCCTGGGGCTCGAGGACTATCTGTTCCATTTCGACGGCATCGTGGCCATCGAATGGGCGGAACGGATCGCCGACCTGTTGCCCGCCGACTGCTGGCACGTGAACTTGGCGCCGGGAGCGGACGAAGGTTCGCGGCTGGTGACGTGGGTGCGGGGGGCGGCAGACGCGAAGTAGCCGGGTGGAGAGGGGGGGCGCTGCGCGGCGAAGCACGGCCCCCGCTGCCGTGGTCAGGCCCAGGGGTTGGGGCGGATGGCCAGCCGGGCGGCCCAGTCGATGGCCGCCGCCATGCTGGCGGGATCGGCTTTTCCTTGGCCGGCGATGTCATAGGCCGTGCCATGGTCGGGGCTCGTTCGCACGATCGGCAGGCCGAGGGTCAGATTCACGCCGCGCTCGAAGGACAGCATCTTCATTGGGCCAAGGCCTTGGTCGTGGTACATCGCCACGACGGCGTCGTAGCGGCCGACGAGATGCTGGTGGAAAATCGCATCCGCGGGAATCGGACCCGCGACGTTCCAGCCGCGCCGGCGGCAACGGGCCAGCGCGGGCCCGATGATGGTCCGTTCCTCCGTGCCCAGGGCGCCGCCGTCGCCCGCGTGGGGATTGAGCGCGCACACGCCGATGCGCGCGCGCCGGAATCCCATCCAGGGCAAGCCGCGCACGAGCATTTCGACGGCTTCGACGATGGCGTCCGCGGTGAGCGCGTCGGCCACTTTTCTCAAAGGGAGATGGCGGGTGGCGAGCACAACCCGGATCCGGTCGCCGAACAGCATCATCGCATAGCGCCGCGTGCCGGTTAGGCACGCGAGAAGTTCGGTGTGGCCCGGTTCGCGGATTCCCGCCAGTTGGAAGCCGGCCTTGCTGATCGGGGCGGTGACGATGGCGTCGAGCCGCTGGTTCTGCGCGGCGGCCACGGCGGATAGGATATACCCGTAGGCGGCGCGAGCGGCGTCGGCTTGGACCCGGCCGGGTCGAGGCCGGGGCGGCGGGGCCATGTCGGGATCCCACGTGCAACGGCGGGGCAGGGGCGGATCGAGGGTGGTCCGTTCGGGCGGCACGGCGACGCCGATCGCCGTTCCCGCGCGTTCCCAGACGTCCCGGTGGCCGATCAACACGAGGCGGCGATTGGCGGGTTGCGGCCTCCTGGCGGCCCGAAGCGCGACTTCCGGGCCGATGCCGTTGGCATCTCCGGCGGTGATGCCGATGGTCGGCGTGATCACGGGTTGAAAAAGCCGTTCAAGTCGTGGGTGAACAACTGCACGTAGTATTTGGAGCGGAGGGTATCCATCCAGATGCGGTTCAACCGCAAGAACTCGGCCCGGCGGATTTCCTTTTCGATTTCCGGGGCGACTTCCGCCAAGGGGCGAATCCGGGCAGGCTGCCGCTCGACCAGTTCGACCAGATAAAGAATCTTCTCGATCTTGACCGGTTCGGAAATGCCGCCCGGGGCCAAATCGGCGATGCCGTCGCGCAGGGCATTCTGGAGGCTGTCCGCCTCGATGAATTCGCCGGTGTCCTGCAGCGTGGCGCCCTTGGCGGCCACCGCCTCGAAGGTGGTCTGGCCGGCCAAAATCATGGCGCGGATTTTGGCCGCCCCGGTTCGTTTGGTGGTGGCCGGGAGCGCCAAGGTGCGCAGACGCACCCGCTCGGGGATCGAAAAATCGGCGCGGCGGCTCTCGTAGGCCGTTTGCAGGTCCAAGGGGGCGATCATGATCTTGGCGCCGACTTCGGTTTGCCGCCGGGATTGGACGATGGCCTGCTCCTTCATCCGCTTGCGCCATTCCTCGAAGGTGATCCGTTCTTCGGAGAGAGCCTGCAGGAACGCGGCGCGGTCGTTGTTGAAGTGCTCGTGGATGACGGTGTTGACGTGGTCCTCGATGGCCCGGTCGGGAAGGGTGCCTCCCAGGGCTTCGAAATCGGCCAAGATGAGTTCGGATTCGATGAGTTCGTTGCGCACGTTCTCGTATTCGGCCGCCAGTTTGTCGCGGAGTTCCGCGCCGTCGTAACGGCCGGCCAGGCGTTCCTGGACGGGTTGCATCGTGGCCAGGATTTGGCCCACGGTGATCACCCTGCCGTTGACCAGGGCTGCGTAGCTGTCGAGCAGCAGGCTGGTGTCGCCCGTCGGTTGCGCCGGCGCCGCCGCGGCGCCGGCGGCGGCTATGGCCCATATCAAGAATCGATTCATGCGGAGAATGATAGGACAGGGGCGGGGCGGGATGCAAGGATGCGAATTGAAATGCGCTGCCGCATGCCGTAGTCTTGGTCGCCATGAGGTTCCGCCACGCCATGTCCGCCGCATTGGCCGGCCTGCTGGGGCTCGCCGTCGGCGCGGCGGGCCGCTGCGTTCCCGTCTATCGGGAATATTCGCAGCCCATCCGTTTCTTCGCCGAGGATGAATCCGCCCAGGCGGCGATTCAACCCGCAAGTCCCGATCTGCAGGCGGTGCAGGCCTTGCGCGACGCCAAAGCGCAGGAAGCCATGATGGGGAAAGTCACGCTGCTGGAACTGGCATTTCCCCAAGGCGTTTCCCCGTTTGCCGAAACCGGCTCCAAGCCGAAGATGCCCCTGCCGGTGGAAGGCGACCGGGATATCCGGCGGAGCTCGGGCGACAAAGGGAAAAACTGGCTCGTGCACAGTCTCGCTTTGCCCTCCTTGGGGCAACCCCCAAAAAACGCCGCGGCGACGGCGATGTCCGCCGGGAGCCAGGACTCGCAGTGGGGCTGGCTGGCCGACGACGTGGCCGATCAGGCCAATCGACTGGCCGATGGCAGCCAGGAAGGCGCCGCGAACGAAGAATACCCGTCCACTTTTCCAACGGATCCGGCTTTGAACGATGGTGCCGATCCCTACAATGCGGAACGCATGGCTTCCGGCAGAACGCCAACGGAAGCGGAACGAGAAGCGGGTGCCGCCGATGCAACGGCGCCGGCCGGCGCCACTGCCCGGCCGCTGCTGCCGACCCATTCGGCCGGCAACGACATGGCCATGCCCAGCGGATTGCCTCCCAGCGGACCCGATGCCGGTGCCGCGATATCCACGCGCCGCCCAACCGCGATGTCCGGGCCGGAGATGAGTCGCACCCGGGAAGTTTTGGCCAATCTGATCCCCAATGCGCGACCCGACTTTTCCCCCCTGCGGGATTCCTTGGCGGATTCCTCCGCTCCCAATGCCGATCCAACCGGCGGCGACTCCAGGCGTCTCTTTCCCGAACGGGGCATGACGGATTGGGTTCCTCCCCAGAGTCAAGGCTATGTTGGGGCCCGCTCTTCCATCGGTTTCGGTCCCGTGGGAGTGACGGCTCTCCAACCGCCGACTTGGCAAGGCCGCTGGGGGACAACCAACGCATCCACCGGCCTCTCAAGCCTCTTCGAGAGTCATTCTGTCTCTGTCTTTCCTGCGCCGCTGCCTAGGCGACAGCAAAACTCTTCGTTCCCAGCCCCGGGTTCCGGCGGATACAAGCCGGTTTGGCAATAGCTTCCGGTTATTGCCTAAATTTATATAAACTCGAAATCGGATGGGTTTTCCTTAGCCAGCGGGAAACCGACGATTTTCCGCGGAGAATTCCAGCCATTACCTCCTCCAATAAAAGGTGTTGCATTCTATGTGCGCATCCGGAATCGGGTGGGTTCAGGAGTTTTCTCAAGTAAATGACCTTTCTTTCCTGCCGAAGCTTGACGGGATTGGGGGATTCAAACAAACTACCAAAGGTGGAGATTATGTGGGATACGCCGTAGGTTTTCTCCGCCAAGGAAGCAAGATGAAACAGACGACGTGGGGCTTGGTGATGGCCGTGGGAAAATCCGAGCAGATTTCCGCGGAGATCGAGACGGCGTTCCTCTATCTGAATGATCGGCCCGTACTTGCCTATTCGCTGGCGGCGTTCACCCAGTGCCCCGAGATCGGCGGTATCGTGGTGGTTGTGAGCCGCGAACGGGCGGAGAGCGTGCTCGGCATGGTGCAGATGTACGGGTTTGCGAAAGTGCGCAAGATCGTGGTGGGCGGCGCCAAGCGCGCGGCATCGATGGCGGCGGGCCTGGGACACGTCGATGCGGACGTCGAATTCGTTTGCATCCACGACGCTTCTCGGCCGCTGGTGAATCCCGCCTTGATCGCGGAGACGGTGAAGGTCGCGCGCCGCCATGGTGCGGGAGTGGCGGCGGCCGAACTGGCCGAGCCCGTGGTCGCCGTCAACAAAGGCGTGGTCGTCGAGCGTCTGGGCGACGATGGCCGGCCGTGGGCGGTCATGTCTCCGCAGACTTATCCCCGCGCGGCCTTGGCGAAGGCCTATCCCAAGGCGGCCAAGAACCGGAAAAACTACGAAGACGATTTGGCCGCCATGCTGGCCGCCGGCGTCGAACCGCGGCTGGTGCCGACCACGCTGCTCGCGCCGCGCATTCGTTCCGCCGACGATCTCGCGCCGGTGCTTGCGCTGATGAAATAAGCGGCGGCGGCGCCGCCCGCGCGAAAAAAAAACGCCGAAATAGTGTTGCTTTTCGGCGCCGTTTGAAGCATAACGCAAATCCGGATTGGGAATCCGAACGGAAAACCCATCTCGAAAAACAAACGGAAGAACAAGGAGTACTGGTTATGGCAAAGGCGATGACGAAGAGCCAAATCGTGGCGGCGGTGGCGGAGAAGGCCGAGATCACCAAGAAGCAGGCCGGCGTTGCGTTGGAAGCTCTCTCGGCTCTGGCGTACAAGAACGCCAAGAACGGTTTCACGATTCCCGGTTTGGGCAAGCTGGTCTTGGTGAACCGCAAGGCCCGCATGGGCCGCAACCCCGCGACCGGCGAAGTGATCCAGATCAAGGCCAAGAAGGTTGTGAAGTTCCGCGTGGCCAAGGCCGCGAAGGATGCGATCCTGAAGTAAGTTCCCTTACGTTCGGATGACCACAAGCCGCGGCGCGTGCCGCGGCTTTTTTATTGGCCCCGCGCGCCGCGCCGGTCTTGCCGCGCGATTGCGCGGCGGCGCGAGACGCGCTTGGCGAACCTGGGGAAGCGGCGCGAACCGGCAAGCGGCCTTGCGGAAAAAACCTGCCGTTGCGCGGAAATAGAAAAACCGCCCGGGCGGCGGCCATCGTCGGGGACTTGGTGGAGGGTAGGAGGTTCGAACTCCCGACCTCCTGAATGCCATTCAGGCGCTCTACCAACTGAGCTAACCCCCCAAATCCTCAGACGATGCGGGGGTTGTACCACGCCTCCGGACCTCCGTCAACCCGGCGGGCGCAAAATCTTTCCCGCGGCGGGGATTGACTTTCCAGGGGGCGTTGCGTATCTTCGCCGCCTGTTTTTGGTGAAGGGCCGCTGGGCCCGGAAACGAGGATGAAGATGGAAGCGTATGCGGTGATTGAAACCGGCGGCAAGCAGTACCGGGTTCAGAAGGACGACGTGGTGGCCGTGGAGTTGCTGGAAGGCGCCGAAGCGGGCAAGCAAATCGAACTGGGCCGTGTCTTGGCGCTCAACGCCGGCGACGGGCTGAAGATCGGCGACCCCGTGGTCGCCGGTGCGAAGGTCGTGGCCGAGGTGGTGGCGGAGTTCCGCGCCCCGAAGGTCGTCGCTTTCAAGAAAAAACGCCGCAAGGGCTACCATCGGAAGGTCGGGCATCGCCAGGACCTGCTGAAGGTCAAGATCGCGTCCATCGCGTAAGGCAAGGAGTCGAACCATGGCACATAAAAAAGGTCAAGGCAGCAGCCGCAACGGGCGCGACAGCAACGGGCAGCGGCGCGGCATCAAGCGGTTCGGCGGGGAAACCGTCGCCGCCGGCAGCGTGCTGGTCCGCCAGTGCGGCACCAAGAAGGCCCCCGGGCTGAACGTCGGCATGGGCAAGGACTACACGCTTTTCGCGCTGGTCGACGGCGTGGTGTCCTTCGATCGCGAAGGCAAGCGCGTCAACGTCCAGAAACTGGTCCAGGCCTGAGCCGGGAACTCATCTTGGCGATGCCCAAGGGCGGACCGCGCGCGGCCGCCCTTGTTGATTTATGAAACCCATCACCTTCGTCGACCAGGTCCGCATCCAGGCGTTCGCCGGGAACGGTGGCAACGGCGTGGCCTCGTTTCGGCGCGAGAAGTTCATCCCGTACGGCGGACCCGACGGCGGCGACGGCGGCAACGGCGGCAGCGTGGTCCTGTGGGCGTCGAAGGACGTGGCCTCGCTGCTCGACTTGCATTTCGCCCCCCTCGTGCGCGCGGAGCACGGCGAAAAAGGACGGAACCAGCAGCAGTACGGCCGCGCCGGCAAGGACAAGGTCGTGCCGGTCCCGACGGGCACCGAAGTGCGCGACGCGGAGACCGGCGAATTCGTCGGGGAAGTGCTGGCCGACGGCGATCGGCTCAAGGTGGCGCAGGGCGGCAAGGGCGGTCTCGGCAACATGCACTTCCAGACGAGCACGCATCAGGCGCCTACCGAATTCACCGAGGGCACGCCCGGCGAAATCCGGACCCTCCGCCTCACGATGAAAACCGTCGCCGACGTCGGCCTCGTCGGCTATCCCAATGCGGGCAAATCCACCTTGCTGGGGCAACTGAGCGCGGCGCGGCCCAAAGTGGCCGCCTATCCGTTCACCACGCTTCACCCGCAGGTCGGCACCGTCGTGTTCGACGCCACGCACGCCATCCGCGTCGCCGACGTGCCCGGCCTGCTGAAGGGCGCGCACCAGGGCGTCGGCCTGGGGCACGATTTCCTCCGCCATATCGAACGCACCCGGTTTCTCCTCTTCGTGATCGACATGGCCGGCATCGACGGCCGCGATCCCGCGGACGATTTTCTCAGCCTCCGCGAAGAATTGCGGCTCTACAACTCCGATCTGGCCCAACGGCCCTACGGGGTGATTGCCAACAAGATGGACGAGCCCGCCGCGCGGCACAACCTCGTCGTCTTCAAGCGCCGCACGAAGAAAAAACCGCTGGAAATGTCGACCGAACTCGGCGAAGGCGTTCCGGAACTGAAGGCCAAACTCTTCAAGCGCTTTTTCCCCGGCGAAAAGCCGGTGGAGTTCTGACCGTTCCGCTGACCGTTGCGCGGGATGCTTTCCGCTTGCTTTATGGGGGGCGGGCAGGCAGGGTGTCGCGCCTATGGAATCCAATCCCCCCTCCGGCTCCTTCAACGATTTTGGCTTTCGCAAGCGCAAACCTGCGCGCGGAGACGATGGCCCGCGTCCGTCGCGCCCGTTCCGCAAGCCTCACGGCGGCGGCGGGTTTCGGAATCCAGAGGGCCCGCGCGAAGGCCAAGGCGGCGAATTCCGCGGCTATCGCAAGCCCTACCGGCCCCGCGACGACCAAGGCGGCGGCGGGCGCGATTTCCGCAGGCCAGACCGGCCATTCCGCGAAGGGCCAGAAGGCGGCAGCTATCGCGCCAGACCCGAAGACGGCGGCCCGCGCGCCAGACCGGAAGGCGGCTATCGCCAAAGACCGGAAGGCGGCTACCGCAAACCCTATGGTCCGCGCCCGCCGTGGAAAAAACAATTCAACCGCGCCCCGGACAGCGAGGAACGCCCGTACCCGCCGCGCCGTCCGTACGGCGGCGGCGGATATTCCCGCCCATATGGCCAGCGCGCCGATCGCGAGGACGCGCCGCGTCCGGGCGGATATCGCAAG
>JAKLIL010000309.1 GCA_022709625.1 Verrucomicrobiota bacterium | reverse complement strand
TGGCGGGGCGCCGATCAGCCCAGTTGCTTGAGCAGCGAGGCCATTTCGATGGCGGTTTGGGCGGCATGGAACCCCCGATTGCCCGCTTTGCTGCCGCAGCGCTCGATGGCCTGGTCGAGGTTTTCGGCGGCAACGATGCCGTCCACCACCGGAATGCCGCTTTCGAGGCCGATCTGGGTGAGCGCGCGGGCGACCTGCGCGTTGATGAGCCCGGCATGGGGCGTCGCGCCTTGGATGACCGCGCCCAGCGCGATCAAGGCGTGGTGCTTTTTGGCTTGCGCGAGTTTTTTGATCGCCAGCGGTTGCTCGTAGGCGCCGGGCACCCAGACGATCTCGACGTTCTTCTCGTCGGCGCCGTGGCGGGCCAGACAGTCGAGTGCGCCTTTCAGAAGCTGTCCAGTGAACAGGTCGTTGTGCCGGCTGACGACGATGCCGAACCTGAGGCCCTTGGCGTCGAGCTGTCCGTGGTATTCCTTGCAGTTCATGGTGTCCTTTCCGGGTCAGATCAGATGGCCCAGTTTCTCCTTCTTGGTTTTCAAATAGCGCTCGTTGTGGGGCGTGGGCGGGAACGCGAGGGGGACCCGTTCCACGATGTCGAGACCGTAGCCCTGGATGCCGACGATCTTCCGGGGATTGTTGGTCAGCAGGCGCATGCGGACGATGCCGAGGTCGAGCAGCATTTGCGCGCCCACGCCGTAGTCCCGCAGGTCCGGCGCGTAGCCCAGCTCGAGGTTGGCTTCGACGGTGTCCCGGCCCTGCTCCTGGAGGGCGTACGCCTGGATTTTGCCCGCCAAGCCGATGCCGCGGCCTTCCTGGCGCATGTAGAGCACCGCGCCGTGCCGGGCGTCGGCCACCTGTTGCAAGGCCGCGTGGAGCTGGTGTCCGCAGTCGCAGCGGCGCGAACCGAAGACGTCGCCCGTCAAACACTCCGAATGGATGCGGACCAGCGGCGCGGGTTGCTTCCACGGCTCGCCGCAAACCAGCGCGACGTGGTGCTCGCCGGTCAGCTCGTCGACGTAGAGATAGAGCTGGAAATCGCCGTACTCCGTGGGCAGCTGGACCACGGAATCGCGGCGCACCGTCTTTTCCCGCGCGCGGCGCCAGGCGACCAGCGCGGCCACGGTGAGGATGCGCAGGCCGTGGCGTTGGGCAAAGACGACCAAATCCGGCAGCCGCGCCATCTGGCCGTTGTCGTGCATGATTTCGCAGATGACGCCCACCGGCTTGAGGCCGGCCAGGCGGGCCAGATCCACGGCCGCTTCGGTGTGGCCGGTCCGCCGAAGAACCCCGCCCGGCACGGCCTGCAGCGGAAACATGTGGCCCGGGCGGATGAAGTCGCTGGCCGTCGCGGACTCGTCGGCCAGCAGACGCACGGTCCGGGCGCGGTCAAAGGCGCTGATGCCGGTCGTGATGCCTTCGCGGGCGTCCACCGACACGGTGAAGGCGGTCCGGTAGCGGTCGCGCTCGTCGAGCGGGACCATCCGGCCCAATCCGAGCTGGCAGAGGCGCTGCTCTTCCATCGGTACGCAGATCAGGCCGCGGCCGTGGGTCGCCATGAAATTGATGGTTTCCGGCGTGGCCTTTTCGCCCGCGGCGACCAAATCCCCTTCGTTTTCGCGGTTCTCATCGTCCACGACCAGCAGCAGGCCGCCGTCGCGCAGGATGCCGAGCGCCTCTTCCACCGAGCAGAAGACCGGCTTGGGGTCGGATTTCTCCATCAAAAAACCGAAGACCTTTCCGTCTCCGGGCGTGCTGCGGCGCAAGGACCGCCATCTTCTTCCATCCAGACTGTAGACTGTCGGCCAAGGAATCGCACCTTGTCTGCCAAGTGGCTCGCGGGCTGTACCGCCGGTCGGGAATTTCACCACGCCCTGAAGACGAAGAGCAAGCTATCACGGCGCCCGGCCGCGTGCAACCTCCGAAATCGACCGTTGGAGGCCGCAGTTAAATCGTTGCGGCCGGGGCGCAACCGGCGTACAGTCGCGCGGATTCCATGAGACCGATCGGCCAGTTGGAAGCGGAAGAGGCGGCGCAGCGCTTCCTTGACTACCTGTTCGTCCGCGACATGGTCGCCCAGATGGAGCCCGATAAAAACGGCGGCTTTGCAATCTGGGTGGCGGACGAGGACCGGGTGGACGAGGCCAAGGCCCTGCTGTCCCGCTTCCGCAGCATGCCCGACGCCGAGGAATTCCATCAGGCCGCCGATGCCGCCAAGGCGCGCCGGCGCGGGGAAGCGCAGGAAGCCAGGGAAGCCGCCCACAAACTGAACCGTCCGCGCGCTTTTCCCTGGCACATGGGCCGGGGCGGGGCCACGATGGTCCTCATGGCCCTGTGCATCGTCGTGGCGCTGCTGACCCGGCTGGGCGCGGAACGCGACTGGACCCGGTGGCTGTTGATTTCCAACCTGCCCCTGCTCGATCCGGCGCGGTTTTGGCGTTCGCTGGCGGAAATCTCGCAAGGCCAGGTGTGGCGACTGTTTTCGCCCGTGCTGCTGCATTTCTCGCTCTGGCACCTGCTGTTCAATTTGCTGTGGATGCAGGATCTGGGCACGGTCTTGGAAGGCAAGATCGGAACCTGGCGTTTCGCGGGCGTGGTCGCGCTGGTGGCGCTGGTATCCAATCTGGCTCAATATGTGGCCGGCGGGGCTGGCTTTGGCGGCCTCAGCGGCGTGGTCTACGGCATCTTCGGTTATTTGTGGACGCGCGGGCGCCGGGAACTGCGTTTCGGGGTTTTCATCGCGCCGCTCACGTCGAGCCTGCTGCTGGTCTTCCTGGCGCTGGGCGTTTTTGGCCTGCTGGGGTCCACCGCCAACGCCGCGCATTTCTCGGGCCTGCTCGTC
>JAKLIL010000308.1 GCA_022709625.1 Verrucomicrobiota bacterium | reverse complement strand
GGGCGGGGCGGTTTCCCTGATCGAAAATCCGAACGGGTTTGCCTACATGATGTGCATTTTCCTGCCCATCTATCTATACGCATTCCAGCAATCCAGGCGGAAATGGGGCAAAATATTCTTTTTGTTCTGCGCTTTGGCCGCTGTCTACATCGTGTTCCAGACGGGGAGCCGGACCGGATTATTGACGCTGATCGCCATCGGCGCATTCCTCGTTCCCCATTACGCGCGCAGGCGTCTGGGTTCCTTCGTCGCCATCGCCGTCGCGATCGTGTTGATCTTCCCCCTGACGGGCGAAAAGAACAAGCAGCGGTTTGCAACGATTCCCCAGTCGATCGCCGTTTTCCTGGGCGGGCAAGAACGCGAACGGCTCGGCCCCCCGACGCAGGACGAACAAAGCGCGGACGAGCGCCGCGCGAAGAATCGCGACACCTGGGCGTTGATCAAGGAGAACCTCATCTTCGGCGTCGGCATCAGCGCCGACACGTCGAAATTCGCGGATCGGTTTCCGATGACGACCGGCCAGGTGCACTGCGAAATCCTGACGACCGGAAAACAAATGGGATTGGTCGGCATGGGGCTGTACATGGCCGTTTTGTTGATGATATTCGCGAAGGGCTGGCGCATTCGGCGCTTAGCCATCGATTGGCCGGCGGTGCGCGATCTGGGTTGGACCTTCCAGGCGCAGGCCGTGGCGATCATGGTGGGCGGGGCGTTTAGTCCGGCACCTTGGCATGCGCCCATGATGCTGTTGGCCGGTTCGGCTTCCGCCTTGGGGCGCATCATGGCCGACGAACGGGCCGCGCGGATGTCCGGAGCAAGGGGGATGTAGGGGCCATGCTGTTCAACTCCTACGAATTTCTCTTTTTCCTTCTGCCGCTCGTTCTGGCCGGCTATTACCTGCTCCTGCCCAAAGGCTGGCGCCATGGCTGGTTGGCGCTGGGCAGCTACGTGTTTTACGGCTGGTGGGATTACCGCTATTGCGGTTTGCTCTTCTTGGCAACCGGCATCGACTATCTGGCCGGCGGCCGGATCGCGGCCACGGCGGATCCGGCAAAAAGGAAGCGCTGGCTTGTCTTGTCGATCTGCTGCGACATGGGCATGCTGGGATTCTTCAAGTACTACGATCTCGGCGCCGGCACGGCCAATGCCTTGGCGCAGTGGGTGGGGGTGGGCGCACTGTTGCCGCTGCTGCATCTGGTGCTGCCGGTCGGAATTTCATTCTACACCTTCCAGTCCATGAGCTATTCGATCGACATCTACCGCGGCCACGCCCGGCCCGCCAAGAACTTCATCGACTACGCCTGCTACGTGTCGCTCTATCCCCAGCTCGTGGCGGGCCCCATCGTCCGCTACCACGAAATCGACAACCAGCTGCGCGTACGCACGCACACCTGGGCGAAGGCGGGCGCCGGCATCGTTCTGTTTGTGCTGGGTCTGGCAAAAAAAGTGCTGCTGGCCGATGCGGTCGCCCCCATCGCCAACTGGGGCTTTGCCCAAGGGGCAATTGGGTTGGTCGGCGCGTGGACGAGCCTGATTGCCTATACCCTCCAGATTTATTTCGACTTCAGCGGTTATTCCGACATGGCGGTTGGGTTGGGCCTGATGCTTGGCTTCAAATTTCCCCAGAACTTCAACTCGCCGTACAAATCGGCCTCCATCAGCGAATTCTGGACGCGCTGGCACATTTCGCTGTCGTCCTGGCTGCGCGATTATCTCTATATTCCATTGGGCGGCAATCGTCGGGGGCCGGTCCGCACCTACGTGAACTTGTTCCTGACCATGCTCCTGGGCGGGCTCTGGCACGGCGCCAATTGGACCTTCATGCTGTGGGGCGCCTATCACGGCGCCTTGCTGGCCCTGGAGCGCATGAACGGGAAAAAAGGATTTGCCTGGCGTCTGCCGCACGGCGGCCAAGTCGCCTTCACCTTCGTCTTGGTGATGGTTGGGTGGATTCTGTTCCGCGCGCCGACGCTGACGGGATTTGGCCGGATCGTGACCGGCCTGGTCGGCGCCAACGGCTGGGGCCAGGCTTATCCACTGGCCGACGCCGGCGCCTTGAACTGGATAATCTGGCTCTTTTGTTTCGTATTGGTGTTTGCTTCCCGCAACACGTGGGAGATCCACTGGAAACCCGGTTGGCGCTTGGCGCTGGCCTTGGCCGTCTTGTTTGTTGTTTGCGTGGGTACTTTTTTAGTCAATACCAGTTCCCCGTTCCTGTATTTTCAATTCTAGACCTCCATGGAGACTCGCCCAAGCCATCCGGTAATGCTGGCCGACTTCGAAACGGCGCCCGCCGTTCATGTTCGTCGCTGGGCGTGGTTTGGTCTTGGATTCTGGCTGTTGGTGGGGGGGCTCGACTGGTACGCCCGCTTTGGCGTGTTCCGCTGGCAAGACCAATGGATCGAACGCAAGCCCAAAGAAGTGCCTGTGGCCGTTGCGGCTGCCGCCGCGGACCAGCAGGGATTCCAGTCCCACCCCGTTCCCGCCCGGACCGGTTCGACTTTGTCCGAAATGGTCCCCTTGCCCTGGATCGCGGAACGCTACCAGGAATACCATCCAGGTTACGTCGAACATCTGGACGCCGAAGGTTATTACAATTCTCCCTTGCCCCCCGGTCGGACCTGCGACGTCGTGATGGTCGGCGATAGCTTCATGCTCTCCCTCGGCACGCAGCACGTGGCCGAGGTGCTGGGGGATATTAGTGGCCATGGCGTCTTCAACCATGGCCGGCGCGGCGCAGGCCCGTTCATGGAAATGCCCAAGTTCATCGATTCCGACCGGTTCCAACCTCCACCCAAGGTTGTGATTTGGAATCTCGCCGGCCGGGAACTGGGCGGGCAATTTTTTCAA
>JAKLIL010000307.1 GCA_022709625.1 Verrucomicrobiota bacterium | reverse complement strand
AGGTGCACGCTGTTGGTGTAGTAGGCCACGTCCTCGCTGCCGCCCTTGTAGATCTGCAGCGCCTCGTCGCGGTAGTACACCAGGTCGGCCTTGGCCAGGCGGCGCGCCGCGCTTTCGGCGGGCGATTCCTCCAGCGTGAGCTTCATCTTGTGCTTCACGGAGAGCTTCTTGCAGCGCAGGAACATGTGGGCCACGATCTTCTCGCCCAGCCGCAGGGCTTCGTCGCTCTCGTGGAATTCCTTGCCCATCAGGAAGCGCACGGCGTCGTTCACGCCGATGAGCCCGATGATGTAGGTGGCCTTCTCCAGCTCGACGTAGGGCTTGCCGTCGCAGGCTTCCTTGCCGATCTGCCACAGGGGGAAGCCGGGGCCGCTGATCATTTCGGCGATGCGCGCGCGCTTCTGTTCGTGGGCCTTCACGCACAGGTCCATCATCTTGTCGATCTCGGCGACGAGGCCTTCGAAGGTGCGCGTGCCCGCGCGGGCGGCGCGGTACATGCACTGCGGGATGTTGATGGTGACGTTCTGGAAGCCGCAGAAGCGCAGGCTTTCGGGGTGCCGCAGCATGTAGTTGTCCTGGATCGTCGTGCGCAGGCGGCAGCAGGCGGAGAGCGTGACTTCGTCGCGGTCGAAGATGAAATAGACCGAGCCGTTGCGGCTGGCCACTTCGCACGCGCGGCGGTAGATCTCCATCTGCTTGGTATCGGTGAACGTCTCGGCACTGACGTGGAAATCGCACTTCGGGAACTCGAAGACGTGGCCGTTGGCGTCGCCCTCTTCCCAGACGCCGAGGAGGGCGCGGGTCAGTTCGCGGGCTTCTTCCTCGAAATCGCCGTAGGTCAGGACGCGTTCGCCGCGGGCGGCGAGATCCTTTTCCACTTCCGCGTCGTAGGCCTGGCCGTGCTTGGGATCGGCCACCTCGCGCAGGACGCAGCGGCGGGAGCCGTCGGCTTCCGTCAGGTGCAGTTCCATCATGCGGTTGCCGTTGGCGTCCTTTTCGGCGCGGATCGTTTCCTCGAGGCGGACCACCTCGCCGTCGGCCCGGCGCAGCATGTAGCGGCCGTGGGGACCGACGGCGGGCACGGTCTTGAGGTAGCCCGGCACGCCGGTGTGGACGTTGAAATCGAGGAAGATCGTCTGGCCGCCGCGCGAGAACGCGTTCTGCGCGCCGCCGAAGATGAGGCCCTGGGCGATCTGGCGGATTTCCTTGGAGCTCTTGCCGCGCAGATAGGGCGCGAACATGATGTTGATGTAGGCCAGGCCGAGGGCGCCGGCGTAGTTGGCCTGCATGGAGGCCACGAACGTGTTCAGGTGGCCCGTCAGCACGTGGGCGCTCGAGGCGGGCGCGCTGTCGTTGTTGAGGTTGTTCAGCCCGCGCAGGCCGTACTTCTTGACGTATTCGACGGAGTGCGACGAGCAGTAGACGCGGTGCGGGTAGCCCAGGTCGTGCAGATGCAGCGCGCCGGTGTTATGCGCGTTCTTGAGGTCGGCGGAAAAGATCGTGTCCAGCGCCCACTGCTTGAGCACCAGCTCCGCGATGCCCAGCTGGACGGCCTCGGGGTTGTTGTTGACGATGTTGCTGTTCTCAAGGCTCTTCGCGTACATCAGCCGGTCCACGAACTGGCGCGAAACGCCGTAGACCGACAGGTCGCGCAGCTGGTGGCGATAGCCGCGCAGCGCGAGCTCGTTGTTGAGCAGTTCGCGGATCAGCGTGCTGTCCACGCTGCCCATGCCGCTGGCGATGATCTGGTTTTCCACCGTCTTGGCGACGTTGAGCGCGACCTCTTCGTTCAGGTCCGTGTGGCGCACGAGCGTGTCGATGAGTTCCTTGCGGTCCCACGGCAGCGTGCTGCCGCGCGCGACGGATTCCACCAGCAGCATGCTGGCGTCGGTGAGGTCCACCGGCTTGTTGCCGGCGTGCTTGTGCTGGTTGCGCACGCGGATGCGCTCGCGGGCCAGCTGGCGGTGCTTGCGGAAGCGCTTGTAGGCGGCGACGATCGGCGCGTAGCCCTGCTCGGCCAGGACGATCTCGATCAGGTCCTGCATGTCCTCGATGTGCGGGATGCGCCGCCCGTTCTCGTCGGCCGACACGTGGTATTCGCTGCGCGGATCGGACAGCTGCTGGATCACCAGGTCCGCCATCTGCTCGGGCATCGTCTCGCCGACCTCGACGTGGTCGCGCCGGCGCACTTCGTCGGCCGCGCGGTAGATGGCCTGCACGATTTTTTCGCGCCGGAACGGCACCACCATGCCATCACGCTTGCGGAACCCGTCGAACACCGTTGCTTCCGTCTTGTTCATTCCGCCGTTTCTCCTTTTTGGCTGGCTCCAGAAAATCGCAACGGTACAAGGCAACCGCGTGTTGCCCCGCACCGTTTGACTTGGATACAACACGAGTACGCCGAACGGGCCAACCCACAAAAACAAAAATCGGCCAGAAAAACAAACACCACAACAAAACGTGTCTGTTAATTGTCAAGACACCAACAAATCGCGTTTCTTGACGCGTAATCCCATATTCCCCAATGGGTTAACGGACGCGACGAATGGGCCTCTCGGTTTTATCTGCAACTCGCAGGAAATCGACAAGGAACACGCCGATTTCCGTTTCGGTTTCCGCTGCCAACCCCGACTCGCCGCCATGGCGCTTGGTGCGAAATCCGGGCATCCGTTGCGCGGCCATGCCCAAGCGAATCCCCACCTCCCCCTTGATGCAAAACAGCGGCACCGATCCCGGCTGGAGTTTATAGGGCAAGCCGAGTTTCCTCAACCCACGCGGGATGGCCATCGCGGGGAAACAGGTTGGGCCAGCCGACACCCCGGTTAGCCAAACCTCGCTTGTTTGGACCGGACAACGTGCCG
>JAKLIL010000306.1 GCA_022709625.1 Verrucomicrobiota bacterium | reverse complement strand
CCAAATCCGTCTCCGCAGCGAAGCGGTAGCTGGCGGAGATATCGAGGTAGATGCGCGGCAGTACCTCGAGGTCCAGCCCGGCTTTCAGGGCGAAGAACGGATCGTCCGCCCAATCGCCGTCCTGGTTGACAATGCCGATGCCGGCGGCCGCGTAGATGGCCTTGCCCACGATCACGTAGGCGGCCGGGGCGTAGGCATCCTCGCCAAACCGGTCCGGCAGCATTTCGCCGTCCAGTTGGAGACCGACCAGACCGGGACGCCACTGGTAGGTCAGCAAATAGCTGAATCCGTTTTCATCGACGTCGGAGGACAAATCGTCCAAGGCGATCCAGTAGTTCGCACCCACGCCGAGGCGGTGGGCGTTTTCCTGGGCAACCGCCGCGGCGGCAAAGCCCAGCAGGCAGAGGGCGATGATCCATGGTTTGTTCATGTTTTCTCCTTGGTATTTGTTCAACGGGGTTTCAACACGTCAGCCAGATGGCTGCTGGCGGCCTGCGCCTTTCGGCCGATTCCGCCATGGAAAATGCCTGATTCCTACAGTTCGAGGGTCGCGCCCATGCGGGGCAGGTGCGCGGCCAAGCCGTAGCGCTCGCGCACGGCCAGCTCGAATCCGAGGCGGGACGCCTCCTCGCCGTGGGTGATGACCAGTTGCGGCCGGGCGGGCGCCAACGCTTCGAGCCACGCCAGCAGATCGGTCCGGCCCGCATGGGCGCTGAACCCGCCCATGGTGTGCACGTTGGCCTTCACCGCGATTTTTTCGCCGTAGACGCTGACGGTTTCGGCCCCGCCGACCAACTGCGCCCCCAGCGTGCCGACGGCCTGGTAGCCGACGATCAGCACGTGGGTTTCGGGCTTCCAGAGATGGGCCTTGAAATGGTGCAGGATGCGGCCCGCGGTGCACATCCCCGCTCCGGCCATGATCAGGCACGGCCCCTCCACGAAGTTGATCTGCTTGGAATCTTCGGCCGTGACGCAGAGCTTCATCGACTTGAGGTCCTCGCGCAGGGGCCGCTCGCGGATGTACTTCAGCGCCTCGTCGTCGAACAGTTCGCGGTGGTGGGCGTAGATTTCGGTGGCCTCGATGGCCATGGGGCTGTCCAGATAGATGGGGAACGGCCGGGCTTTGCCCTCGCGGAACATCCAGCCGAGCAGGCTGGAAATGAGCTGCGCGCGGCCCACGGCGAAGGTCGGCACCAGCATCTTGCCGCCGGCCTGGATCGCGTCCCGCACGATCGCGACGAACTCCTCGACGGTTTGGTCGAAGGGCCGGTGGTCGCGGGACCCGTAGGTGGATTCGACGAATACCATGTCCGCCTCGTGGAAGGGCTCGAAGGTCTTGAGAATCGGCGCGCTGCGCGGCCCGAGGTCGCCGGAGAACACGACTTTCTTCCGGCGGCCATCCTCGTCGACGATCAGCTGAATGGACGCCGAACCCAGCATGTGGCCGGCCTCCGTCCAGACGGCCTGGATGCCGGGTGCAACGTCGACGGGCTGCTGGTAGGGCACGGGGCGGAGCAGGCCGATGGCCGTTTCCGCGTCTTGCGGCGAGTAGAGCGGCGGAACGGGGGGCTCCCCGGCGCGTTCGCGCTTGCGGTTCTTGCGCTCGGCGTCGCTCGCCAGGATGCGGGCGGAATCGCGCAAGATGAGCGCGGTCATTTCGATGGTGGCCTGGGTGGCGTAGACGGGGACGCGATGGCCCCGCTGGGCCAGCAGAGGCAGGCGCCCCGTGTGGTCCAGATGCGCGTGGGTGAGCAGAACGGCGTCCAGCTTCAGCCGGGCGCCGGTGGGTGGCCGATTGAGCGCTTCCGATTTCCGGCTCCCTTGGAATTGGCCGCAATCCACCAGCACGCGGCCGCGCGCGGTTTGGACGTAATAGGCCGATCCGGTCACTTCGCCGCCGGCGGCGCCGGCAATGGTGATTTTCATGTGCCTCCTTGCCCGCTAGTTGGCCTTGGGCCACAGAATGGCACCGCGGCCGGCCGAGCGCAAGCCCGGGCTTCGCCGTTATAGGGCGCGTTATGGGCGCTCCCGCCCCCCCTACTCCTCTATTTGCCGTCGGCCGCCGAGGCTGCCGCCTGGCTCAACGCCACCTGCAACGCTTGCCGGTAGGGCAACCAGCGGGTGAGAATCCGATCCAGTACGCCGTTCTCCCGCCAGCGCACCAACGCTTCGTTCGCCTTTTGCCGCAAAACCGCGTCGTCGGTCCGCACGGCCCACGCCAACTCCTGGTTGGCCAGCGGGATGGGTACGAGTTCCAGCTTGGCTTCGTCGCGGGACACGATGTCCACCGCCGCCGCCAGATCGTCGACGTAGAGATCGATGCGCTGGTTGGCCAGATAGAACACCACATCGTTGCGGGACGACAGCGGCAGGATTTTGCCGTTGCCGAAGTGGCGCCGGACGAATGTGTCCGCCGCGGTATCCCGCAGGATGCCGATGCCGCCGGTGGCGGCCGTGACCGCCGCGGCGTCGGCGTAGCGGCCCGATTCGCCGCGGCGCGCGACCGCCACCAAGGGATTGTTCATGTAGGGCTCGCAGAACGCCGCCCGGGCCTGCCGGGCCGGCGTCACGGTCACGCCCGACATGACGATGTCGATCTTGCTGGCCGCCAGATCGTCGAATTGCCGTTCCCACGGAATCTCGTTGAGATCCAGTTCCAGGCCGAGGTCCTTGGCCAGTTGGACGGCGAAATCGCATTCCGCCCCCGTCGCGAAGCCGTCCCGCATCATCGCCAGCGGGGGATAGTTCGGCGTCATGCCCACCCGCAGCGCCGGCTTGCTGCCGACCCACGTAGCACACGAGGCGGCCATCAGGGCCACCAGCGCCACGGCCACCCAACGCATCCGTTTCATACGACCTCCTCGCGCCCGGCGGCGCCAAAAAAATGGAGCGAGCGATGGG
>JAKLIL010000305.1 GCA_022709625.1 Verrucomicrobiota bacterium | reverse complement strand
CGGTTTCCGAAATCACGCCCGGCCCCATTGCGGTGAACCTGGCGACGTTCGCCGGCTACCAAGTGGCGGGCTTGCCGGGCTCGCTCGCGGCCACGGTCGGCGTTTGCCTGCCGGGCGGTTTGTTGCTGCTGGCGCTGGGAACCTTGGCCATCCGCCTCCGCGAACGGCCCGCCTTCCGCGCGGCTATGCGCGGCCTGATGCCCGCGCTGGTCGGCTTGCTGGCCGCCACCGCCATCCGGTTGGGCATGGCACTGGTTCCCGCCGGGCCCGATCTGGGCACGATTCTGGTGTTCGCCGCCGCTTTCGGCCTCGTTCTCTGGCGAAATCCCCATCCCGCGCTGCTGATGGTGGGCGCCGCGGGCGCCGGAATCGTTTTCTCGATTCTTCAGAACGGCAAGCCGTAGTCCTGGATTTTACGCTGGATGGTGCGGCGGGAAAGGCCGAGCTGTTCCGCCGTCAGGCTGCGGTTGCCGCCGTTGCGGCGCAGGGCCTCTTCCAGGATCTGCTTTTCGATTTGCTCCAGGGTCATTCCGGCAGGCACGGACCAGCCGCCGGTCGACGGCTTGGCGCCAGGCCCCTCCAGGCGCAGCCGCGCCGCTTCCAGTACCTCCCCGGGGGCGGTTACCACGGCGGCCTCCACGGCATTGCGCAGTTCGCGGATGTTGCCGGGCCAGGCATAGGTTTCCAGCCGCGCAAACCAGTCCGGTTCCACTTCGCGGATGCGCTTGCCATGCTCGGACTGCGCCAAGGCGATGAACCGCTCCGCCAGCGGCCGGACGTCCGCCCGCCGTTCCCGCAAGGGCGGCAAAGCGATCCCGACCACCTGCAACCGATAAAGCAGATCCTGACGGAAATCGCCCGCCGCCACCTTGGCGTCGAGATCCCGGTTGGTCGCCGAAACGAGCCGGACGTCCACCTTGAAACTTTCCTGTCCGCCCACCCGCGTGATTTCGCGGTCCTCCAGCACGCGGAGCAGTTTCACCTGCACGGAGGCCGGCGCGTCGCCGATTTCGTCCAGGAACAGCGTTCCGCCCTTGGCGCGCTCGAATGCACCGGCGCGACGCGCCACCGCGCCGGTGAACGCCCCTTTTTCGTGGCCGAACAATTCGCTCTCGAGCAGGCTTTCCGCAAACGCCGCGCAGTTGACCGCGACGAACGGTCCGTCCGCGCGCGGGCCGTCGGCATGCAACGCCCGGGCCACCAATTCCTTGCCCGTGCCGCTTGCGCCGCGAATCAGGACCGTGGCGTTCGTTTGGGCCAAGGCCAGCGTCTGGCGCACGACTTCGCGCATGGCCGGCGATTCCGCCACCCAGGTCCGCGCCGACCACTGGTGGCGCACCTCCTCGTTCAGGCGCTCCACTTGCCGCCGCAACCGGGCCGCTTCCAACGCGCGGCCAAGCTTGGCCTGCAGTTCGTCGATATCCAACGGTTTCTGCAGATAATCGTAGGCGCCGGCCTTCATCGCCCGCACGCTGGAATCGACCGATCCGTACGCCGTCATGAGGATCACCGGCGTTTTTTCGGCAACCGTCCGGATCCGTTTCAGCACTTCGATGCCGTCGATGTCCGGCAAGACGAGATCGGACAAGACCACGTCCGCGCCCCGCGCTTGGAAGGCCTCCACGCCGGCGCGGCCGGTCGCCGCGAGTTCGACCGCGTAGCCCAGGTCGGCGATGGCCTCCCGCAGCGAGCGGCCGTTGTCCGCATCGTCTTCCACGATCAAGATTCGGGCAGGGTCCACGGGTACTCCTTATTCGGCCAGCGGGAATTCCATGCGCAGCCGCGCTCCGGCGCCGGCCGGGTCCGTCGCGACAAGGGTCCCACCGTTTTTTTCGACGGCGGCGCGGGCCAGGAACAGGCCCAAACCCGTGCCTTGGGGCCGCGTGGTATAGAACATTTCGAACACGCGTTCGCGTGCCGCCTTGGGTATGCCGGGCCCCGAATCTTCCACGTCCAGCCGGGCCCGCGCGCCTTCGCGCCGTACCTCCACGACCACGCGGCCGCCGGCGCCCGCGTGCTGGGTGGCGTTCAGCAGCACGTTCAGCACTGCCCGCTTCACCGCCGCCCCCGCGGCCCGGATCCACGCGCCGTCGGGCGCGGCCCGGAATTCCGGACGCACGCCGGAGGTTTCGAAGCGTGGCGCCAGCAAATCCAGGCACTCCTGCGCGCAGGCGCCCAGTTCAAGGCGTTCGGCCGCTTCCGCCCCCGGCCGTCCCAGCACCAGAAATTCGGCGAACACTTTTTCCATGCGGTCGATGGTGTGCCGCATCCGGCCCGCCAGTTCCTGCAGGCGCTCGGTCCGGGTTTCGGCGCCGCGCCCGACTTCCTTCGCGAGCATCTGCGCATCGAGGCGCAGGCTCGACATCGGATTGCGGAAATCGTGGACGATGCCGTTCGCCAGCACGCCCGAAAACGCCAGGTGTTCCTCGCGCCGCCGCGCCCGCTCGCGCCGTTCCTCGCGCCGCGCCATCCACGCCACCAGCGCCAGGCAGACCGCGAAACAAACCACGATCGTGGCGAGGCTCAACCGGTACAGGGAATCGATGGCGCTGACGGCGGGCTGTTCCTCGCGCTCCACGGCGCCCCGCCGCATGCCCAACTCGAGCCCGATCGATTCCCCGCGCGAAGTCATCACGGCCACCGCGAACGTCACTACGGGGATCTGCCGGCCGCCGGCCGCGAGCAAGTGGCGGCCGATGGCCACGGGGCCCTCGAAATGCAGGTCGCGTTCGTCGGCGACCGCCCCTGCCTCGGCGGCCTGCTCCTGGAAGAGGGTGGCGCCGCCGCGCCGTACCGCGACGTATTCGAGATCGCCTTCCACTTCGCGCAGGGAGCGGATCAAACCCGAAAATTCGCGCCAGCCGTCGGCCTGCGCGGCATCCGCTGCCGAGGCCGCACGCAAC
>JAKLIL010000304.1 GCA_022709625.1 Verrucomicrobiota bacterium | reverse complement strand
CACGGAATGTTCGCCGACCACGCAGTTGTGGGCGATCTGCACCAGGTTGTCCACCTTGGAACCCTTGCCCACCCGCGTTTCGCCGAAGCGCGCGCGGTCGATGGTCGTGTTGGCGCCGATTTCCACGTCGTCCTCGAGCACCACGATGCCCGTTTGCGGAATCTTGGTGCGCACGCCCTGCGCATCCACCGTGTAGCCGAAACCGTCGCTGCCGACGACCGCGCCGTTGTGCAGGATGACGCGCTGGCCCAGCAGGCACCGTTCGCGCACGCTGGCGAACGGATACAGCCGGCAGTCCGGACCCAGTTTCGCGTCGTGGCCGACGTAGGTCTGCGGATAGAGCGTCGTGCGCGCGCCGATCTCGGCGCCCGCCTCCACCACGGCGAAAGCGCCGACGGACACGTCCGCCCCCAGCTTGGCCTGCGGCGAAACCAGCGCCAGCGGATGCACCCCGCGCGGCATCGTTGGCGGAGGCGGAGCGAAAAAAACGGCGGCTTGGGCAAACGCCGCGTCGGCGTCCGCCACGCGCAGCAGGGCCGGCTTGGGCGCAGCCAGCGTGGCATCCGTGGGCACGATCACGGCCGAGGCGGCGCTGGCCGCCGCGGCGGCATAATAGCGCGGCGCGGCGGCGAACGATACGTCGCCGGCCCGGGCCACGCGGAGTTCCGCCACGCCGTGCAACACCAGGTCGGGATCTCCTTGCAACGCGGCTCCCAGCTTGGCCGCCAATTCGCCGGTCGTCAGCGCAATCACCGTCGGCCTCGGGCTATTCCGCTGCCGCGGGGACGGGAATTTCGGCCGCCGGCGCCTTGGTTGGAACCGCCGCGTCCGCGGCGTTCAAACGTTCAATCAGCTGGTCGGTCACATCCAGGTCGGGATTGGAATACACGGCCAGGGGCACCGCGTTCATCGTCATGCCGGAACGGTCGATCACGAAATCGTAGCCTTCCGCCTTGGCGAAGTCGGCCACCGCCTCCACCAGTTCGTCGACGATGCCCTGGCGGGATTTCATCACCTGTTCGCGAATCTGCTTAAGCTTGGTTTCCTGGGTCCGCCGGGCGCGCAGTTGGAATTCCTGCAGCTCCGTCAACTTGCTTTCGGCTTCGTCGCGCTTTTTCAGGCGCGCCTCTTCCGTCAGGAGCGGGTTCTTGGCCGCCTCGCGCAACTTGGCGACGGCCTCTTCCAGCGTCCGGGCTTCGGCCGAGATCTTTTCCAACTCGTCTTGGATCGCATCCTCGGTTTTCTTCAGTTCGACTTCGGCCGCCTGGGTCTTGGGATGCGCGGTGAAAACCTTGTCCAGATCCACCGTGGCTACTTTCAGTTCCGCCGAACCGCGTCCCGCCATGGTGAAGACCAACGCCAACCCGGCCAGAGCAATCCTGTTCATTCGCATAGCGCGCATCCTTTCCTTGCCTCGATTAGCGCGCCATTCTCCCCCACGCTCCCGGGCTTGAAAAGCCGAAAAAAAGGGTTCCGGCCCATTTCACCGGGCCCCGGGGCACATCGGCCGCGCGCCCTGCGCGGTCTCGCCGGGAACATGCGTCGGCCCGCGTCGGCAAGGGCCTGCGTGGCGCAGCATCCCCCGACGATCTGCCAGCCGCCCGGCTTGCATCATTTGCGTATTTATGCAAATGTATAACCATGAATACCGCTCAAGCCAAAGCCCGCGCCGACATCCTCAAAGCCCTCGCCCATCCCACCCGGGTCCTGATGCTGGACGCGCTGAGCCGCGGCGATCGTTGCGTCAACGATCTCCGCGGTCTTGCCGCGACCTCCCTGCCCACCATCTCACGCCATCTGGACAAACTGAAGAAAGCGGGCATCGTCACGGAACGGCGCGAAGGGAAAAAGGTCATTCATCATCTGGCCTGCCCGTGCATGCTGGAGGCGCTGCGCTGCACCTGCGACGTGCTTGATTCGGTCGGAAAGCGCCGCTCAAAAGCAGGCGCGCCTGCGGCCCGATGAACAAGGAACTGAAAATACTGTTTGGATTGCTGGTCGCTTTTCTCGGTCTGTATTTCCTGCCCGTCGGCCAGTTGCGGTTTGATGGAGCCGTCCTTGAGGCCCTGCACCTTGCCAAGTGGTACGCCCGCGAACACATCCTGCTTTGCCTCGTACCCGCCTTCTTCATCGCCGGAGCCATCGGAGTCTTTGTCAGCCAGAATGCCGTGATGAAATACTTCGGCCCGAAGGCGTCGAAGTGGCTCTCCTATTCCGTCGCCTCCGTTTCAGGAACCATCCTGGCGGTCTGCTCCTGCACCGTCCTGCCGCTTTTCGGGAGCATCTACTTCCGCGGCGCCGGCCTGGGCCCGGCCGTTGCCTTTCTATACTCCGGTCCGGCCATCAACGTGCTGGCCATCGTCCTGACCGCCCGCGTGCTGGGGTTCCAACTCGGCCTTGTCCGTGCCGTGGGTGCCATCTCGTTCAGCGTGGTCATCGGCCTGCTGATGCACCTGATCTTCCTGAAAGAAGAGCGAGCCAAAGCGGCCAATCCCCAGGAAGTGTTCCTCGGCGACGATGACGGCGCCAACCGCCCGCTCTGGCAGGTGGGGCTGTATTTTCTTTCCATGGTGGGCATCCTGATTTTTGCCAACTGGGCGCGTCCGCAGGAGTCCGCCGGGCTGTGGTTCGCCATTTTCCGGGCCAAATGGATGCTCACAGGCTTGTTTGCGACTCTTCTGGCCGTTTGCCTCTGGCGTTTCTTCAAGGTGCGGGCGGCCTGGATTGCCGTTGCCGCCTTGCCGCCCATTCTGTTGGCATTGGCTTTGCCAGGTCATCCGGTGGCCGCGTTTGCCGCCGGCTCCCTTGGATTGGCCGCGCTGACTTTCGCCGGGGGCGATGAACTCAAGAACTGGCGCGACCAGACCTGGGGCTTCGCCAAGCAAATCCTGCCCTTGCTGTTCATGGGCGT
>JAKLIL010000303.1 GCA_022709625.1 Verrucomicrobiota bacterium | reverse complement strand
ATGGAAAACTCGACCGGAATTTTTCCACACTGTGGAAAAAAGTTTTCCACGGTGTGGAAAATTGCCGCATTTCCGTTTTTGTTGGCCCTCTCCGCCTGCTCATCGGCGCCACGCGACGCCGCGCTCTCCGGCCAAACCATGGGCACCACCTATTCCATCCGCCTCGCCGACTCCCCGCTGGACCGCGGCGCGTTGCGCCGCCTGCAAGGCGACGTCGACGCCGCGCTGGCCGAGGTCAACCGCCAGATGTCCACGTGGGATCCCGGCAGCGAAATCTCGCGCTTCAACCGCGCCGGAGCGAACGAACCCGTTGCGATCTCCCCGGACTTCCAACTCGTCGTTCGCCGCGCCCTGGAAATCGCCGAAGCCACCGGCGGCGCCTTCGATCCCACCGTCGGCGCGCTCGTGAACCTCTGGGGCTTCGGTCCCGACGGCTTGCGCCGCGCCCCGCCCACGCCCGACCAGATCGCCGCCGCCCGCGCCGTCATCGGCTGGCGGCATTTGCGCCTCCTGCCCGATGGCCGGCTCGAAAAAGATATTGCCGATCTGAAGCTCGATCTCGGCGCGATCGCCAAAGGGTTCGGTGTGGACCGGGTCGCAGCGCTCCTGCGCGAACGCGGCATCGAAAACTTCCTTGTCGAGATCGGCGGCGAAACCCTTGGCGTCGGCCGCAACGACCAAGGCGAACCGTGGCGCGTCGGCGTGCTGAAACCCGACGGCTCGGCCGACCTCCAAGGCGTCGCCCGGCTCACGGACGGCCGCGCCATCGCCACCTCCGGCGACTACCGCAACTTCTACCGCGACGAGAACGGCGAGCTCCGCGCCCACATCGTCGACCCCCGCACCGCCGCGCCCGTCGGCCATGCCGTCGCCAGCGTATCGGTCCTGGCGGACGATTGCCTGACCGCCGACGCTCTCGCTACCGCGCTGTTCGTACTGGGCCCAGAAGAGGGATTGCCCCTTTTTGCCGCGCAGTTCCCCGGCGTCGAGGCGCTTTTCCTGCTCCGGCGCGAAAATGGGCGCTTCGAAGAAGTCGCCACGCCCGGCTTTGCCGGCGCCGCCGGCTACGCGCCCTGAGGCCGGTTTGGCCTCCCGGGGTTACGGATGCCGAACCTTGTGGTCGAAGCCAATCAGGCGCATGTCTTCGTTCCCCACGCCCTCGTAGAACGGGTGCTGCGTGTAGACGTAGCGGACATTGGCGGCGGCCAGGGCCGCCCGCACGGTATCGTCCAAGGCCGGATCGAGCGCGGGCTCGATCAGCGTGCCATCCATGAAGTTGTGGTGCGTCGTCAGCAAAGTGCGCGCAAAATAACTGTCGGTGCTGAAATCGGGCAAGCCACCGCCGGACACCCAGGTCGGAGCCGTCCAGCAGTCCAAGATATAAGTCTGGAATACCAAGGGCGGGCGCCCTTGCCAAAGAGGCAAGCCCTCCCAATAGGCTAAGGTCGCCGTCATCCCCCCGGCGACCACGGAGTAATCCCGTACCCGCGTCTGGTAGTCGTTGGTATCCGCAGGCGTGAGTTCGACCAGCGAGATCAGGTCGGTGGTCGTGGTTCCCATGGCCAGTTCGAGGAGGTCCAGTTCCGGTTGGGGCGACGCATAGCTGCATTGCAGTTGCCAGTAGGGATCGCTGGGCAAGGGTTCCCGGTCGGGAACGGCGTTGACGGCGTAGGGAAAATCCAGGGTTAGCAGATAGCTGCGCTCGTTTGTTCCCACGCCGTTCGTCCAGGCAATGGTCAGGATGTCGGCGTCGCCCGGCGTGGCCACGATGCCGAGGGAATCGAGCCGACCGGCGAACGTGGCCACCTTGCCGTCTTCCACGTGTTGGTAGAACGCAACCAATTGGCCGAAAAACTCGGCCGGATAATCGGAATAAAGTCCTGCCGACCGGAAGAGCCACCAGCGGGATTTCAGGCGGTGCCGGCCCAGCGGCATCCCGCCCTCGCCCTGCTCGGTTTGGACCAAACCAAAGAAATCCCCGACCATACGGGACGCATTCAGGTGCCGCACGCGATAATAGGCTTGGGCGCGCGCCGCCGCCAGCGTGCCCGTGGCGGAATCGCCGAGGAGTTCGCCCTGGTCGCACCAGTCGAGCAAATTGGACGAAGTCTGCACCAGATAGGGCGGCCAAGTGCTTTCCCAAGCCAGCGCGACGATGTTGCTCGCAACGGCAAAATCCACGACGGCGGTCTGCTGGGCACAGACCGTACCCAGCGGGAAAAGCGCCGCGGATACGGAAAGGAGACAGAGTTGGGCGACGAATGTTTTCATTTCAGGGTATCTCCGGTGGTGGCACCGGCTCCGGATGGGGCACGGCGCGGATTTGTTTCAGCCCGACGTTGCCGGGCACGAGGCGTTTGAATTCGAAATCAAGCTCGAAGGCGGTCTTTTCCGGATAGTAGTCCTCGTAAGCCCGCGTGGCCGCGTCGAGCTGGCCCAGCAGAATCCGGTAGTCGTCTTCCCAAGGCATGACCGGCGCCCCGTTGGTCGTCAGCGACGACGTCGCCACCAATGTCAGGACGGCGTCGGCCACGTTGGTGCCGACATAGGCGGCCGTTACCGTTTCCGGCCGCTTGGCGGGATCCGGATTGGTCACGGATTCCGCCCCGAGCTGCGTCGCGATTTTGGCGCTGGCTTGGCGCGTCCCCCCGGTCTTGGCGATCGCCAGCAGGGCGACCCCGTTGGCCAGCTCGTCCGGATCCGGCGACGAATAATGCACCAGAATCCCCATGCCGACTTGCGTCTCGTCGACACCGTGGCGCAGGCGTTCGAGAAACGCGTTTTCGTTGTAGAAGCTGGCGTAGACCTTGCGCATCGCCCGGAACACGCCGCGTTCCTTGGGCTCGGCGGCGTCGCAGCGGCTCGGGCCCGAACTGTCGGCGTCGAGATCGTCCTCGAGGCAGCCGCTGTAGCTGTCGTAGA
>JAKLIL010000302.1 GCA_022709625.1 Verrucomicrobiota bacterium | reverse complement strand
AGCTTGCAGAACTTGCCTTCGACGCCGCTGCGCAGCAGGTCCATGATGCACTTGCCCGTGCGCCCGCAGCGGTAGCCGGCGGTGCAGAAGCTGGTGATGCAGCCCGCGGCGGCCCATTCGCGGATGCATTCGTCGAGCCCGCGCGGATCGCCCAGCAGGAACTGCTGGCGTTCGCCCCGCTGCTTGTCCTGGCCATCGGCGTAGGCGCCCACGCCGACGTTCGAGGCGGCGTCCATCTGCGTCACGCCCAGGGGCAGGAGCCGCCGGCGCATGGCCGGCGATTCGCGCGCGGTGACGATGAGGCCCGCGTAGGGCACCGCCAGCCGGGCCAGGATCACGATGCGCTCGAAATCGTCGTCGTCCACGCGCCCGCGCGATTGCTCGACGAACGGCGTATTGACGGCGGGTTCGAGGCGGGGAAAGGACAGCGTGTGGGGCCCGATGCCGCAGAAGCGCTCCATTTCGTGCACATGCGCCTGCTGGGCCAGCAGCTCGAAGCGCCAGTCGGCCAGACCGTAGAGCACGCCGATGCCGTTGTCGTCGATGCCGGCGTCCTGCGCGCGGTGCATCGCGGTCAGCCGCCAGCGGAAGTCGCCCTTGATGGTGTGCGGCGGATGGAGCCGGGCATAGGCGCGACGGTCGTAGGTTTCCTGGAACACCTGGAAGGTGCCGAGGCCGCATTGCTTCAGGGTTTTCAGTTCCGCCACGCGCATCGGGGCGGCATTGACGTTCACGCGGCGAATCTGGCCAACGCCCTTGCGCGTCGGCACTTTCACGGAATAGACGGTCCGGATGCTTTCGGCGATGTAGTCCAGACCGGTTTCCGGATGCTCGCCGTAGACCACGATCAACCGCTTGTGCCCCAGCTTGCCCGCGAGCGCTTCGGTTTCGGCGCGCACCTCGTCCATCGCCAGCACGCGGCGGGTCACGGCGTCGTTCTCGCTGCGCAAGCCGCAATAGGCGCAGTTGTTGACGCACTTGCTGCCGAGGTAGAGGGGGGCGAAGGTCACGATGCGGTTGTCGTAGACTTTTCGCTTGATGGCGCCGGCCGCGGCGCGCATCTCCGCCCACAGGTCCGGATCGCGCACGCGCATCAGCGCGGCCAATTCCGCCTGCGAGAGGGTCGCGACGGCCAGGGCTTTCGCCACGATGGCCCGGACCCGCGCCCGGTCGGGTGCGTCCGTCTCCGCCAGCAGGTGGAGAATCTCCGCGTCGTTCACGAAGTCGGCGCCGGCGGCGGGGAGATATTTGTCGATCTCCGCCGGCACGATGCGCGCGCGCGCCCAATTCCGCCTGTCCGCCACCAGCATATCGTCGTCCTTTGTTCGCGGAGTTCCCGGGCGGGCGGCAACAGCCGCCGGCCCCGCGTACGCGCGGGGTAAAACGCTTCGGGAACGCCGCGCAACCTATACCCCATCTCGCCGTCGTTCTCAACTGCGCTGTGCGGCGGCGCGCGGCGCGCTTTCTTTTCCTTGCCGGCGCCCGCGCCGAAGCCTATCGTTCCCAGTCAATTCAAAACCATGAGGAGCGGCCCGATGAACGATTCCACCGAAAAAGCTTCCAGTCCATTGCGCACCTTGGCCCTGATCTTGCTCCCGCTGCTGGGAATTGCCCTCGTGGTCGCCGCCATCTACGCCACGCGCGCGAAGGAGAAAGGTACCGTCTCCGTCGTGGTGGCCGAAGGCCAACCCGCGGCCGGCGCGATCAATACCGGCGAAATCATCGACGCCACCGGACGCGCCTCGGGGCTCGCGCCGCAGGTCGGTTACCGCTACAAGGTGTTCGTGGACGACGAAAGCGACGACCGCTCCTCCGGCATCGCCAAAATCGGCGGCCTGGTGACCTTCATTCCCGACGCCCGCCGCGGCATGACCGCCATCGTCGATGTGACCCGGGTGCGCGACCGCGTCGCCGATGCCTCCTTGGTCGAAGTCCTTTCCGAAGTCGCGCTGCCGCCCAAGGCGCCCCGCGGCCCCTTCGTGCCGCGGCCCGGGGACGCCGCCGGCCACGTCGTCGCCGGAGCGGAGATGGACGTCGTCATCACGGAAGCCTCCGAGAAGAATCCGGAGACCGAAGGCGTCGCCAAGGTCGCCGGCCTCGTCGTCTTCGTGAACGGCGCGACCACCATCGGCGAGCGCGTCAACGTACGCATCGTCGATCGGCGCGAGCGCATGGCCTTCGCCGAACCCACCGGCAAGCCGGCCGGCACCGATCCATTGCCCACCTACGCCGCGCCTGCCGGCCGGCGCGCCTTCCAGCCCCGGCCCGGCGATCCCGTCGTCGTCGGCGCCGAAATGGACGTAATCATCACCGAGGCCTCCAACCAGAATCCGGCCACCGAAGGCATCGCCCGCGTTGGCGGACTGGTGGTCGTGGTGAACGGGGCCACCCACATCGGCGAGCGGCTCAACGTCCGCATTGTCGAGCGCCGCGAGCGCATGGCGTTCGCCCTGCCCACGGGCAAACCGGCCGGCATGGCGGCGCTGGCGTCCTCGGGCACCACGGGGGATACCCTGCGCCGCGCCTTCACGCCGCGCGCCAACGATCCCGCCGGCCACGTCATCGCCGGCGCCGAAATGGACGTGATCGTTTCCGAAGCTTCGGGCCAGAATCCCGATTCGGAAGGCGTTGCCCGGGTCAACGGCCTGGTCGTATTCGTCGCGGGCGCCACGAATCTCGGCGAACGGGTCAACGTGCGCATCACCGCCCGCCGCGAACGCATGGCCTTCGCCGAACTCACCGGCAAGCCGGCCGGCACCGACCCGCTGCCCGAACCCGTGGCGGCCCGCCCGCCCCGCGCCCCGCGGCCTCCGTACGCGCCCGGGCCCGGCGACTCCGCGCCCTACGTCGTGCCCGGCGCCGTGATTTCGACGACCATCGTGGAACCTTCCACCAGGAATCCCACCACGGAAGGGATTGCCAAGATCGATGGATTCGTGATTTT
>JAKLIL010000301.1 GCA_022709625.1 Verrucomicrobiota bacterium | reverse complement strand
TGGCCGCCCGGCCCGAGCGGGCGTTCATTGCCAACAATTCCTCCGTGGCGGCCGAACTCGTGGCGATGCCGAATCTGTTCTTCGAACGGCTCCTGTTCCTTGTGCGTACGCCCGCCGAAGCCGACCGGCTTCGCAATCGTCTCTCCAATAATGGGATCCATGAACTGGCATGGATGGCATCAGCGGTCCGGTCGCGTCCGCCGGCCCCCGGCGCGATCCGCTTGGAAGACCGACGCCTCAACTATCTTGCCCTCGATATCGGCGCCATGCGTTTGCCTGTTCCTTGAGTGCGCCAAGCAGCGAGATGGCCGGTTCTTTACATGGTCGCGGCCGAGGCCTTTGTACTGGTCAAAGGTCAGGGCAGTAAAAAATCCTGCATGGGTCCTCTGGTGCTGGCGTTGTTCCTGGGTTTCGGGGCATCAAAGGAGCTTTCGTACCGCCGGAGCCTGGTCCCCAATCCGGAAATACGGCTTGGGCAGATCGCCGCGATCTGTGTGGCGTAGGCAGCCGGACCCAAGGCCATGAATGTCTTTGGCCGGGTGGGGCTGTTCTACGCGTTGTCCGTGCACAAAAATAGTTCCATGTTTGGTTCATCCTTTCCGAGACGATTCGGAGGCACTTCCGACGACATCCAGCAAGGGGGTAGTCTTGTGTACAGGGAGGCGGTGACGCATGTTTTTCCCGCCTTGAAACCGCCCCCGAGAGGGGGCGATTTTCTGCCGCAGGGGATATCCATGAAAATGAATCGAAGCCCGGCAAAGGAATATTATGGACTTGGCCGGCCGCTCATTGCTACAATGCGGCCATGAAGGCACTCTTATCCTTCGTTTTCGGGGGGGGGGAAGGATCGTGCGGTGCCTATATCCCAATTTCCAACGGTCGTGATCGAGGAAGGTTTTTCCCCAGCCTGCCGCGTGTTGGTCCCGCGGCCAGCGGATTGCCAAAGCCGTAACGAACACCGAACGAGAGGCGACGAGATGAGCACATACGGATGGAACGGCAAGGGATGGCCCCGCTGGCGGGGATGGCGGGCGGCTCTGGTTTGGGGATGCGTTGCCGCGACGGGTATGGCCGTTTGGCGAGCCGAAGCACAATCCGTTCGGACCCAGACGATTGTGTTAACCCCTGGCTGGAACTCGGTTTATCTGGAAGTGGATCCTGCCGATCCGGACCCGGGCCGGCTGTTTGCGGACTCGTCCGTGGAAATCGCGGCAGCGTACGTGGCGCCAGGACGCCGCGCTCAATTCGTGCTTGATCCCTCCGCCGACCTGTTGAGCGCCTATGGCTGGTCGGTCTGGTATGCCCCGGAACGTCCGGACGCCTTTCTGGGCACGCTCTTTGGCATCAACGGGGCGACGCCCTATCTGGTGTATGCCGCTACGAACGCCACCTTGCAGATTTTCGGAACGGTGGCGACCGAAAGCCCGGGCTGGACGCCCAGCGCCTATAATTTCGTCGGCTTTCCCGTGGCGGCCACCGGCGCCCCGACGTTCCAGCAGTTTTTCGCGGGTTCGCCCGCCCACGCCCACAACCGGCTATATCGGCTGGTAGACGGCACGTGGCGGCAAGTGCTGAATCCCGGCGCGGCGACGATGCGGTCCGGCGAAGCTTTCTGGATCTATTGCGACGGGCGTTCCGCCTACACCGGGCCGCTCGAAGTGACCACGCAGCCAACCGCCGAGGTATACCTGTCGCCGCATGCCGAGAGCGAAGTCGTATTCCGCAACCGCACCGAACATCCGATCGCCTTTGTGGTCGAACACGTCGTGGATCCGGCCCAGCCGGTTCCGCTGAGCGTGCCGATCCGCGCGCTGGACGAAGCGGCCGGTGGACTCCGGACCCTCAGCGTCCATTTCGATGCCGGCTATTTCAAACAGGACTTCCCGCCCTTGGAAGCGGGGGAGGCGGTTCGGCTGCCTCTGGCCCTGCGGTTGCAGGACGCCGGGCCGGGGGAGCGGTACTCGCTGTTGAAAGTCACCACCGATATGGGAACCGTCACGTACGTCCCGGTCACCGCTTCCCGCGACGACCGGTAAGGCCGACCAGCAATGAGACAAGGAATCGAACCTATGCGCGCCACCCCATGGTTGAAATCTGCGTGCACGGCGGCGATCGCCGTGGCCGCCTGTTTGTCTGCCCGGACCGGCTGGGCCCAGGCCAACCCCTACCGAGGCTTATGGATCGGCACCGTCGCTCTGGACGCCGTCAACGAAGTCAGCGTGCCGCTCGATGCCAACAACGTGCCGATTGCGCCGAACCCGGAGGTGCCCACGGCAACCTATGACCGGGCGGAACTGCGGTTGCTGATCCACGTCAACGGGGCCGGACAAGCCGCCCTGTTGAAAGACGTCGCCATCCTGAACCGGGTCTACGGCCAACAGACCAACAATCTGGCCGTGGCGGCGGGAGAAAACGATCTGGCGCTGGTGACCGACCCGCGCCTCTATTCGGAATATCCGGTCCAGCCGGCGATGCGCTATGCCAGCGCGGCCTTCGACTTTGGCGATGCCAAGGCCACGGAGGCGCTGGATGCCATCGTGGAGGCCGCCGCCACGCAAGCCGCGGCGTTCGCCACGAACGCGGCGTTGGACGTCAGCGACCAGGCCGCGCGGGTGCAGGCGCGGAACGACGCCATCGCGCTCATTCAGCCTGATTTGGAAACCATGGCCGCCAACGCCAACGTCGCCGAGACGTTCAACCAGTTCCTGCTGCAACTCAACACGGCGGCGCTCACGGCCATCATCGCCGACACCTCCGCTCCGGTGGTGGCGACCCTGACGGCTACCGCGGAGCAGATGCGGGTCCAGTCGTTTTACAACGACACGCGGGAGCTCGACATGGTCAACTCCGTGGTGGCCGCAGTGGATACGGCGGCGGCCGCGGATCGCTACAAGGCGGCCCACCATGCGGCGGCGGCGTTCGCCGATGTCCAGAACCTGTACCAGCGGTTCGTGTCCG
>JAKLIL010000300.1 GCA_022709625.1 Verrucomicrobiota bacterium | reverse complement strand
CTCGCGCGAGGCGTGGCCGAAGTAGGCGCCGGTGCCGGAGAAGAAGGCGAAGCCGAGCGTCCACGATTCGATGAAGCAGTAGTAGATGGCGATCGTGAACGGCAGGAAGATGCCGAAGGCGCCGAGGTACTTGGCCGCCGGGTGCTTCCACATCAGGTGGAACTGGCCCGGCGTGGAGCCGTGGCCGCGCGCGCCGCCGTAGCGGCCGAGCGTCCATTCCGCCCACGCCATGGGCAGGCCCACGATGAGAAACGCCACGAGATAGGGAATCAGGAAGGCTCCGCCGCCGTACTTGGCGGCCTGTCCCGGAAAACGCAGGAAATTGCCCAAGCCCACCGCGCTGCCGGTCACGGCCAGGATGGCGCCGATCCGGGTCCCCCAGTGTTCGCGTTTCTTCCCGGCCATGCGCACCTCCAATCAAACCCAGTATGCCGATCGGCACATGTCCTGTCAAAGCCCGACGACCAACCGTGCGTTCGTTCCCGATGGATCGATTCCATTTCGTTTTTCCGGCCAAAGGGGTTGTCGAGCGGCGAAGATTTCAATACACTGGAATTCGTGCCGAAGGTCTCGAAGAAATCCAGTACCGCCAGAGCGACGGGCCGATCGCGCCGGAGCGCTTTCGCTTTCTGGCCGCGGTTTCGGACGGGGCGGAGGCAGCCGCGGGAACACGAGGAAATGGCGCTGCGGGCCGAGCTGTTCGGGGTGGGCCAGCTCGAAAACCACGCCCGGTTTCTGGCATCCAAGCATACGGTCGAGGTGACGCGCGGGAGCGAACGCCTGCTGCAACGCCTGGCGAAAGGCGAGGCCGATATCCACAGTTGCCACCGGGCCATTGCGGAGAGCGTTCAGCGGGGAACCCGCGTCGCGCCGGCGGCGGAATGGCTGCTGGACAATTACCACCTCATCCAGGAGCAGACCGAACTGGCGCGGACGCACCTCTCGCCCGGCTACAGCCGCCAGCTGCCGCGCCTGAAGGGCGGCCCGCGCAAGGGCTATCCCCGCATCTACGACGTCGTGATGGAACTGGCGCGGCATACGGACGGGCGGGTCGATCCGGAGAACCTCGGCCGCTTTATCCGCGCCTATCAGGAGGCGCAAGCCCTAACGCTGGGCGAGCTTTGGGCGGTGCCGATCATGCTGCGGTTGACGCTGATCGAAAACCTGCGCGGCGCGGCGCAGCGCATCGCCTGGCGGCGGCGCCAGCGCGACGCTGCGCTGGAATGGGCCGCGCGGTTCCTGAAGGTGGTCGAGAGCAACCCGCGCCGTTTCGTCGCGGAGTTGGGCGATTTCGTGCGGGCGGCCCCGCCCCTGACGGCGCCGTTCGTCGGCGAACTGGTGGCGAACATCGACGGCGTGAATCCGGCCCTCGGACTCGCGCTCAACTGGCTGGAGCAGGAGCTGGCCGAAAAGGGCCAGACGCTCGAACAGATCCAGCAAGGCGAAAACGAGGATCAGGCCGCCAACCTCGAGACCACCCGCAACAGCATCACCACGCTGCGCGCCATGGCCGCCATCGATTGGCCGGATTTCGTCGAGACGCACAGCGCGATGGATGCGGTCCTGCGGCGCGATCCGGCGGGGGTGTACCCCCAAATGGATTTCCACACGCGCAACCGCTACCGCACCCACGTCGAAAAAATCGCCCGCCACTGCGGCCACCTCGAGACGGAGGTCGCCGAAATCGCCGTGGCAATGGCGGCCGACCGCCGGCGCGAGGGCGCGGACCGGCGCGAAACCCACGTGGGCTTTTTCCTGATCGACGCCGGGCGGCGCCCGCTGGAACTCAAGCTGGGCTACCCGGTCCCGATCTTCCGCCGGGTGGGCCGCTTTTTGGGGCGGCGCCCCTTCGCGCTGTATCTGGGTTCCGTCATCCTCGCGACGGCGGGCCTGGCGGCGATTCCCCTCCGCCTCCTGCCGGCGGGGGTGCCGGCCTGGGCCGCCGGCTTGCTGGCGGCGGCCGCCGTCTGGACGCTTACCAAGCCGGCCATTTCGTTCGTCAACTGGGCGTTCACCTGGTGGATTCCGCCCCGCTCCCCGCCCGCGCTGGATTTCTCGAAGGGCATCCCGGCGGAGCACCGGACGATCGTGGTAGTGCCGACCTTCCTCGGGCCGCCCGCCGCCAGCGCGCGCCTGCTCGAAGACCTCGAAATCCGCTACCTCGCCAACAAGATCCCCAACCTGCACTTTGCGCTGCTGACGGATTTTCCCGACGCCGACGCGGAAACGCGGCCGACCGACCGGCCCTGGATCGACGCCGCGATCCAGGGCGTCCGCCGCCTGAACCAACGCCATGCGCGCGGCGGCGATCCGCTCTTCTTCCTCCTCCACCGCCCGCGGCAATGGAACCCCGAGGAAGGCCAATGGATGGGACGCGAACGCAAGCGCGGCAAGCTGGAGGACTTCAACCGCCTCGTCGTCGAAGGCCGCACCGAGGCCTTTTCGGACATCGAAGGCGATCCGGATTTGCTGCGTTCGATGCGCTTCGCCATCTCGCTGGACACCGATACGCAGCTGCCGCCGGGCGCGGCCGGCAAGATGGCCGGCGCGCTGGCGCACCTGCTCAACCGGCCGCAGGTCGATCCCGCCACCCGCCTCGTCGCCAACGGCTACTCGATCCTCCAGCCGCGGCTTTCCGTCAGCCTGCAGTCGGCGAAGCAGTCGCTGTTTTCTCGCCTGTTCGCCGGCGAGACCGGCCTCGACCCCTACACGCGCGAGGTCGCCAACGTCTACCAGGATCTCTTCGGGCGCGCGCAGTTCGTCGGCAAGGGCATCTACGACATCCAGGCCTTCCACGTGGCCACGCACCGGCGGTTCCCCGACAACCGCATCCTGAGCCACGACCTGATCGAAGGCTGCCATGCCCGGTGCGGCTTCCTCGGCGAGGTGGAACTGGTCGAGAGCGAGCCGTCGCGCTATCTGGCCGACATGAACCGCCGCCACCGCTGGGCGCGCGGCGACTGGCA
>JAKLIL010000030.1 GCA_022709625.1 Verrucomicrobiota bacterium | reverse complement strand
CGACGACCAGGTGCGGAACCTCATTTTCGAGCAGGTGGCTTCGGCCGAACTGCGGTTGAAGGCCCGCGAGCTGGGCATGCGCACCCTGCGCGAGGACGGCTTGCGCAAGGTGGTGGCCGGCCTGACCACCGTGGAGGAGGTCCTGCGGGTGACGATGGGAGACACGGCCTGATGAGCACGCACAAAGCCTCGCAAATCCAGATCGGCGAACTGTTGGAATTGGCGGTCCATGAGGGGGCTTCGGACCTGCATTTGGCGGTCGGGTTGCCGCCGACGCTGCGCATCCACGGGGCGCTGGCTCCGCTGGATTCCGAACCGCTCGGGCCGGAAGACACCGAGCGGCTGATGCGCAGTTTCGCCCCCGAAAACCACATCCAGCATCTTGAAACCGGGGGCGGTTCGGATTTCGGCTTCAGCTTTGGCGACCTGGCCCGCTTTCGCGTGAGCATTTTCCGCCAAAAAGGGCATGTGGGCATCGTGCTGCGCCAGATTCCGACCAAGATGCTGACGCTGGCGGAATTGGGACTGCCGGCCCAGATCAAGGAACTGCTGTTCCGGCCGCGGGGCTTGATTCTCGTGACGGGGCCGACGGGGTCGGGCAAGACGACCACCTTGGCGAGCATGCTGAACATCATCAACCACGAGCGCGACTGCCACGTCATCACCATCGAGGATCCGATCGAATATTTCCACGCGCACAGCAAATCGGTGGTGACCCAGCGGGAAATCGGGGCGGACGTGCCCAGTTTCAAGGAAGCCTTGCGGCGGGCCCTGCGCCAGGATCCGGACGTGATCCTGGTGGGCGAAATGCGCGATCTGGAGACGATGGAAGCCGCCATCACGGCGGCGGAAACCGGCCACCTGGTGTTTGCAACCTTGCATACCACGGGCGCGGTTCGCACCGTGGACCGCATCGTGGACGCCTTTCCGGTGAACCAGCAGGAGCAGATCCGCACCCAGCTCTCGACCAGCATCGTGGCGGTGATATCGCAAATCCTCATGCCCCGGCTGGACAAGCCCGGCCGCGTGGCGGCCTTCGAGATCATGATCGCGACCCCGTCGATCCGCGCGCTGATCCGCGAAGGCAAGACCCACCAGATCGCCTCGGATCTGCAGACCGGGGCGAAATGGGGCATGCAGACGCTGGACGCGCATCTGCTCGACCTGTGGCATGCCGGCGCGATTTCCAAGGACGAGATGCTCAGCAAGGCCCAGGACCAGGAAGAAATCATGCAGCACGTCCGCGGCACGCGGCAATAGGCGGGGCAGAACGATGGCGAAATACAGCGACGTTTTTCTCGAAGAACTGGTCCGGGCGGGACTGGTGGACGAGGCGCAGGCCGCGGAAGTGGTGGACGAGCACGAGCGCACCGGCAAGCCGACGCGGGAAATCGCGAAGGAAATGGGCCTGATCACCGAAGACCAGGGGCTGGAACTCGTGGCGCAACTGCTCGGCGCCGAACGGGTGGATCTGGAGCACATGAGCATTCCGGCCACGACGCTGCAGGCGGTGCCGGGCAGCGTGGCGCGCATGTACAGCATCATGCCGGTGGCCGCGGACGGCAATGCCGTCACGCTGGCCGTGGCGGATCTGGTCGGCCCCGAAACGAGCGACGAAATCCGGTTCGTCCTGTCGAAGGACATCCAGTTCGCGGTGGCCTCGTCCGAGGCCATCGCCACCGCGATCACCCGCTACTACGGCACGGAGGACGAGAGCATGAAGGACATGCTCTCCAGCCTCGAGAGCGAACTGGAAGGGGCCGGCGACCTGCTGGAGAGCGGCGCGCGGTCCGAAGACCTCGCGTCCGTGGAGGCCGCGGCGAACTCGCGGCCGGTGGTGCGCTTCGTCAACCTGGTGCTCTACCAGGCGGTGCAGGACCGGGCCAGCGACATCCATTTCGAGCCGTTCGAAAACGAGTTCAAGATCCGCTACCGGGTGGATGGCGCGCTCTATGAAATGGCGCCGCCGCCCCGGCATCTGGCGCTGCCGGTCACGTCGCGCCTGAAGGTGATTTCGGGGCTGAACATCGCGGAGCGGCGCGTGCCGCAGGACGGCCGCATCCAGTTGCCCGTGGCGGGGCGCATGATCGACTTCCGCGTGTCCACCCTGCCGACGCAGTTCGGCGAGAGCGTGGTGCTGCGCGTGCTGGACCGCAGCGTGGTGTCGCTCGACCTCGAGAACATCGGCATGCCCGACGACGTCTACCAGTATTTCGGCGAGGACATCGACAAGCCCAACGGCATCGTCGTCGTGACGGGGCCGACCGGGTCCGGCAAGACAACCACCCTGTATTCGGCGCTGCGCCGCCTGAACACGGTCGAGAACAAGCTGCTGACGGCCGAGGAACCCGTGGAGTACGAGATCGACGGCATCGTGCAGGTGCCGATCCACGAGGCGATCGGCGTGACCTTCGCCCGGGTGCTGCGCGCGTTCCTCCGCCAGGATCCGGACATCATCATGGTCGGCGAAATCCGCGACATCGAAACCTCGGAAATCGCGATCCAGGCCTCGCTCACCGGCCATCTGGTGTTCAGCACCCTCCACACCAACGACGCCGCGGGCGCGATTACGCGCCTGATCGACATGGGCGTGGAGCCCTTCCTGATCGCCTCGACCCTGGAGGCGGTGCTGGGCCAGCGCCTGGTGCGCACCATCTGCAACAACTGCAAGACCCAGTATACGCCGCCGCCGGAACTGCTGCAGCAGCTGGGCATGACGGAAAAACAGGTCGGCGGCCGCCCGTTCTACTACGGCGCCGGTTGCTCCTATTGCAACCAAACGGGCTACAAAGGCCGGCGGGGCATCTACGAATACCTGCGGGTGAAGGATCCGATCCGGGACCTGATCAACCGCCAGAAACCGACCCTGGTGATCCGCGACAAGGCGGTGGAACTGGGCATGCGCACCCTGCGCGAAGACGGCATCCGCTGCATTCTGGACGGCTATACGACCGTGGAAGAGATTTTGAAGTATACCTGAGGCCGGCGTACGCGGCGGCGGGACAGGCGACCAGCAAGGGAGAAGCGAACATGGCGCGGTTCAAATTCACGGCCCTGGATTCCAAGGGCAAGGAAGTCCACGGGGAAATCGAGGCCGACAGCCAGACGACGGCCGTGGCGCGCATCCGGGAAAAGCAGTTTTTCCCGACCAAGATCGAGGAGTTGGCCGGCGGCGGCGGCAAGCCCGCGAAATCGGCGGGCAAGTCCAAGGGCGCGCTGAGCATGGAGCTCAAGCTGCCCAAGTTCCTGCAGGGCGGCGTCAAGGCGAAACAACTCACCGGTTTCACCCGCCAGCTGTCCACGCTCGTGAACGCCGGATTGCCGCTGATGCGGGCCCTGCGCGTGCTCCAGCGGCAGGAGAAGAATCCCGCCTTGCGCAGCGCGGTGATCCAAATGGCCGAAAGCATCGAGTCGGGCAGCACCTTCGCGGAAGCGCTGGCGGCGCATCCGAAGATCTTCGACCGGCTGTTCGTCAACATGGTGAAAGCCGGCGAGATCGGCGGCGTGCTGGACGTGGTGCTGGCCCGCCTGGCCGAGTTCCAGGAGAAGGCCCAGAAGATCAAGGGCAAGGTCAAAAGCGCGATGACCTATCCGATCGTCGTGCTGATCATGGCGCTCTCGATCCTGACTTTCCTGATGACCTACATCGTGCCGAAATTCGCGGATATTTTCGGCGACCTGATGGGCGGCCGCGGGATGCCGATGATTACCCAGTTCGTCATGGCCGCGAGCGCTACGATGGTGCACCGCTTTCCGATCGTGCTGGCCGCGCTCGTCGTCCTGGCCATGCTCATCAAGGTGGCGGCCAAAACCCCGCCCGGGCGCCTGGCGCTGGACCAATTCAAGCTGCACGCGCCGGTGTTCGGCGCCCTGGTCAGCAAGAATTCAATCTCGCGCTTCACCCGCACGCTGGGCACGCTGATGTCCGCCGGCGTGCCGGTGCTGCAGGCGCTCAACATCGTCAAGGAAACGGTGGGCAACGAAGTCATCGCCCGCGCGGTGGGCGTCATCCACGACGCGGTGAAGGAAGGCGAAAACATGGCGCCGCCCATCGCCTCCTCGAAGGCGTTTCCGCCGATGGTGGTGAGCATGGTGGAAGTCGGCGAGGAAACCGGCGCGCTGCCGGACATGCTCATGAAGATCGCCGATTCGTACGACGACGACGTGGACAACGCCGTTGCGGCGATGACTTCGATCATCGAGCCGCTGCTGATCATTTTCCTCGCCGTGGTGGTCGGCACCATCGTGATCGCGCTTTTCATGCCGCTGGTCTCGATCATCGGCGGCCTGAGCGGTTGAGCGGCCGTTCCGGCCCGCTCCCGCGCCGGCGCCCGGCCTCGGCCGGGCGCTGCCGTTTGCGCCGCCGCTTCCCGCGAAATGAAGGCTTGATCCCCGCGGAGCCGGACGGTACAAGCGGGGCATTCCAGACTCAGGAGACATCATGGCGTCGAACGAAATCCGGTTTTCCCGCACCCATTGCTGGGTGCGCCCCGAGGGGGCGCTGCTGGTGGTGGGCCTCACCGACTACGCGCAGGAACAGATGGGCGAATTGACCTACGTGGAACTGCCGGAAAAGGACGGGCACGTGGAGGCCGAGGAGGAGATCGCGGTCGTGGAATCCGCGCAGGCGGCCAACGACGTGTTCGCGCCGCTGGCCGGCACCGTGGTCGAGGTGAACGAAGCCCTGCTGGAACAGCCGGAGCTGGTGAACCAGGAACCGTTCGACCGGGGCTGGCTGTTCAAGATGAAGCCCGACCATCCGGAGGATTTCGCGCAGCTGCTGGAAGCCGACTCCTACGAAGCGCTGATTCCGGAAGACGACGAATAGCCGCGAACCGGAGGCGGATCCGCCGCGGAGGACGGCGTCAGGAATGTTTGGCCGACGCGCGGGCGGCGCGGGGACGGCGCTTGGGACGGAAGGGGGCGCGGAACGCGGCGTCGAAGTCGTAGAGATCGTCGAAGTCTTCGATCTTGTCCTCTTCGGTCTTGCCCAGCAGGCCGGCGTGGAGGAGGGCAAAGACGATTTCGCCGAAATCGCGCGTGGTGCGGATACCCCAGCGGCCCAACACCGTCATGGCCAAGGGCCCGAACTGCTCCAAGGCGTAGGCGCGCAAGCCGGCGGACAGTTCGGCGCCGGATATTTGACGGTAGCGGTTTTCCTTTTCCTGCACGAGCTTGAGCGTGCGCCCCAGGCCCTCGTTCAAGAAGAGATAGGCTTCGGATGCGTAGCGGCGATCGCGGGCGCAGATGCGGGCCACGGCTTCGGCAAAGGAGGGATTGTCCATCGGGTCAGCGGGGCAGGGCGGCCTTGATGCGGTCGGCGAGGGCGGCGGCTTCGGCGAGGTCGCCATAGGGGTGGGGCGTCCAGTTCCAGTGGTGGCCATCGTGCTTGAAGCGCGGCACGACGTGGAAATGGAGATGGGGCACGACTTGGCCCGCGGCGGCGCCGTTGGCCTGGTGCACGTTGACGCCGTCGGCGCCGAGTCCGGCCTGCTGGGCCTGCGCGATGCGCCGGACGACGGCGATGACCTGGGCCAAGACGTCGTCGGGCGTCTGGGCCAGGGGGTTGTAGTGGGTTTTGGGAATCACGAGGGCGTGGCCCTTGACGACGGGGCCGATGTCCATGAAGGCGAGGGTGTCGGCGTCCTCGTAGAGCTTGATGGCCGGCACGGCGCCGGCGACGATTCGGCAAAAGACGCAGTCGGTCATGGGGCTTGCTCCGGGGGCGGGACGTAGGGGCCGGGCCTATCGGTGCGCTGGTGGAACCAGCGGGCTCCGATGCCAAGACAGGCCAGCACCAGCAATCCCAGCAGAAAGCGGCGTTCCGCCAAGGTGAGGTCGAAACAGGCCTTGGTCGGCAACCACAGCGCGGCGGCGACGGCTTTCCATTTCATGGAAACATAGTAGGACGGATCGCCCTAAATGCGAACACAAATCGGGCGGGCGCCGGCGGTTTTGAAGCTGGAATCGCCGTTCGCGGCGTGGTAGGTTTCCGCGGCAATGTTGTGCGAGAGCTGTCATGAAAAGGAGGCGACCGTCCACCTGACCCACGTGGTGGACGGGAAGATCCATAAGCACCACCTCTGCGAGGAATGCGCCGCGCAGAAGGGGCTCGATGTCCATGCCCAGCCGTTGGATCTCGGCGGCATGATGGAAAACCTCAAAGCGCAGTTGGCGCAACTCAAGGACACCTTGGACCGTCCGGACGCCGCCGGGCCCGCGGCCTGTCCGGCCTGCGGCACGACGCGGATGGAAATCCTCAAGCGCGGCCGGCTGGGATGCGACCGGTGCTACGAGGTGTTCGCGGCGGAAATGCTGCCGGTCGTCGTTTCCTTGCAGCATGGCGACCAGCATCTCGGCAAGGTGCCGCGCCGGGCCTCGGCCGGTTTGAAGAATTCGGTGGAGCTGGCGCGTTTGCGCCGCGAACTGGACCAGGCCGTCGCGGCGGAAAACTACGAACGGGCGGCCAAGCTGCGCGACCAGATCAAAGCGTTGCCGCCGGGGGAAGCCCAGCCATGAACGAGCGGATGCCCGTGCCCGGGCCGGAGGCCGTTTACGAAGACGCCTTTGGCATTACGCTCAGCAGCCGCATCCGGCTGGCGCGCAACCTGCGCGGAGTGCCGTTTCCGGACAAGGCCTCGCCCGCCGTGCGCCAAGATGTCGTGGCCCGCGTCCGGGCGGCGGCGCAGGAGCCGCTGCCCGACCAGCGCTTGCTGGCCGCCTGCACGCCGCTGGAACGCCAGCAACTGTTTGAAGACCATCTGATCAGCCACGCCCTGCTGGAGGGGCGGCCCGATTCGGCCGTGTGCCTGAGCCTCGATTGCCAGCGCTCGGCCATGGTCAACGAAGAGGACCACCTGCGGATCCAGGCCCTGCGGCCGGGCTTGGCCCTGCGGGTCGCGTGGGCGGATGCCGATGCGCTCGACGACGCGCTCGAGCGCCGGCTCGACTACGCCTTTTCCGCCGCCTTGGGCTTTCTGACCAGTTGTCCTTCCAACGTCGGCACGGGGATGCGCGCGAGCGTGTTGATGCATCTGCCGGCGCTCGTCTTGATGGGCGAGATGGATCCCATCGTGAACGGCCTGGGCAAGATCGGCCTAGCGGTGCGCGGCCGCTGGGGCGAAGGCACGGCCGCCCTCGGGCACATGTTCCAGATTTCGAACCAACTCACCCTCGGCGTTCCGGAATCGCGGACCATCGAGGATTTGGAAGCGATCGTCAAAGAGGTCGCGGGGCACGAGCAGAACGCCCGCGAACGGCTGCGGCGGGAACGCCGGACGTTCGCCGAGGATCTGGCGGCGCGCGCCGCGGGGATTCTGGGCGCGGCGCGCCTGATGACGGCGCAAGAGGCCCTCGAGCGGCTTTCGGAACTGCGGCTGGGCATAGCCCTCGGCCTGGTGCGGGGCATCGGCATGCCGCAGGTGGACCGCTTGCTGCGCGAGGTGCAGCCGGCCCATTTGCAGGCGGCGGTCGGCCGCAATCTGACCGCGGCAGAACGGGATATGGAACGGGCCAAGCGGTTGCGCGGCGAATTGCGGCGGCCGCCAAAGCCGCTGGCCAAAAGGATACCATGAACAATTTCACTCCCCGAGCGCAGCAAGTGCTGCAACTGGCGCGGCAGGAAGCCGACCGGTTCAACCATGGCTATATCGGCACGGAACACCTCCTGCTGGGTCTCATTGCCCTGGGCCAGGGCGTGGCCGTGACCGTGCTGCGGCGCATGGGCCTGGATCTGGAGACGGTGCGGCTGGAGGTCGAGAAAGCCGTCGGCGTGGGCTCGGACATGAAAACGGTCGGCAACGTGCCGTACACGCCGCGGGTCAAGAAGGTCCTTGCGCTGGCCGGCACCGAGGCGCGCGCCATGAATGTGGAATTCGTGGGCACGGAGCATGTCCTGCTGGGCCTGCTGCGGGAAGGCGAGGGCGTGGCGGCCCGCGTGCTGGCCAATCTGAACGTCGACGTCGAGAAGACGCGCCAGGCGGTGCTGAAGGAATTGGACCCGAACTACGAACCCGGCCGGCGCGAGGAGCCGGAAGCCGAATCCGGCGACGCATCGCCCGAGGGCAAGGTGGCGGGCGGGGCCCGGGACCAGAAGACCCCGGCGCTGTCCACCTTCGGCCGCGACCTGACGGCGCTGGCGGACAAAGGGGCCTTGGATCCGGTCATCGGCCGTGCGGACGAAATCGAGCGCGTCATGCGCATCCTCTGCCGGCGGACGAAGAACAATCCGGCCCTGCTGGGCGAGGCCGGCGTCGGCAAGACGGCGATCGCCGAAGGCTTGGCGCAAGCCATCGCCAACGGCGAGGTGCCGGAACTGCTGCACGGCAAACGGGTGATTGCGCTCGATCTGGCGCTCATGGTGGCCGGCACGAAATACCGCGGCCAGTTCGAAGAGCGCATCAAGGCGGTCATGGACGAGATCCGCCGCGCCAAGAACGTGATCCTCTTCGTGGACGAGCTGCACAGCCTCGTCGGCGCCGGCAGCGCCGAAGGGGCGATGGACGCGGCCAACATTCTCAAACCCGCCCTGTCGCGCGGCGAACTGCAGGTGGTCGGCGCGACCACGTTGAACGAATACCGGAAATTCATCGAGAAGGACGCGGCTCTGGAGCGCCGGTTCCAGAGCGTCATGGTGCGCGAACCGTCCCAGGAGGAAGCCGTCGAGATTCTCCGGGGCCTGCGCGGCCGCTACGAAGCCCACCACCACGTCCGCTACAGCGACGAAGCCCTGGCGGCGGCGGTGCGCTTGTCCGCCCGCTATCTCCAGGACCGCTTCCTGCCCGACAAGGCCATCGACGTCATCGACGAAGCCGGCGCGCGGGCGCGTATCGGCTCCATGACGCGGCCCACCCACGTGAAGGAGCGCGAAAAAGCCATCGCGGCGCTGCTGGCCAGGCGGAACCAGGCGATCCAGGCCGAACAGTTCGAGGAAGCCGCGAAGCTGCGCGACGAAGAGCGCAAGCTCCGCGCCGAGCACGAGCAGGCGCTGGCGGAGTGGCGTCGCAGCCACAACGAAGTCGTCGTGGACGTGGGCGAGGACGACGTCCGGCTGATCGTTTCGAAGTGGACGGGCGTGCCCCTCGAGAAAATGGAGCAGAAGGAAACCGCCAAGCTGCTGGAAATGGAAGGCGTGCTTTCCAAGACGGTCATTGGCCAGGGGGACGCCATTTCGTCCATCTGCAAGGCGCTGCGGCGGTCCCGGGCCGACCTCAAGGATCCGCGCCGGCCGATCGGTTCGTTCATCTTCCTCGGGCCGACCGGGGTGGGCAAGACCCTGTTGGCGAAGTCGCTGGCGGAGTTCATGTTCAACAGCCCCGACGCGCTCATCCAGATCGACATGTCCGAATACATGGAGAAATTCAACGCGTCGCGCCTGGTGGGATCGCCGCCCGGCTACGTCGGCTACGAGGAAGGCGGGCAACTGACCGAACGGGTCCGCCGCCGGCCCTACTCCGTGGTGCTGTTCGACGAGATCGAAAAGGCGCATCCCGACGTCATGCACATGCTGCTGCAGATCCTCGAGGAAGGCCGGTTGACCGATGGCCTCGGTCGCGCGGTGGATTTCCGCAACACCATCATCATCATGACCTCCAACATCGGTTCCGACCTCGCCCGCCGCGGCGCCGGCCTCGGTTTCGGCGGCCAGACGGCGGAAGCCGACTACGGCAAGCTGCGCGAGCAGATGCTGGAAACGGCCAAGCAGAATTTCCGCCCCGAACTGCTCAACCGCGTGGAGGAGGTCATCGTTTTCCGGCAGTTGCAGCCGGAAGACGTGCGCACCATCCTCGAAATCGAAGTCGGCAAGGTGGCGGCGCGTCTCAAGGCGCGGGAGATCAAGCTGTCGGTGTTGCCGTCGGCGTTCGATTTCCTGATGGCCAAGGGCTACGACCGGCAATACGGCGCGCGCCAGCTCCGCCGGGCCGTGGAACGCTATCTGGAAAACGTGCTGGCCGAGGAGATTCTCCGCGGCCAGATCGACAACGGCGAAATCGTCGAAGTGGAATCCGGCGACGACCGTCTGGTGTTCCATCCGCCCGCGGGCGGGGCCGTGCCGCCCCCGCCGCCGGCCGACGCCGCGCCCGCGGCGGAGAAACCGGCCCGGCGCAAAAAGAAGGGGGAGGGCGCGGAATGAGTTTCCGCGTCTACAACACCCTGTCGCGCCAACTGGAGGATTTCCAGCCGCGGCACGCCGGGCAGGTGCGGATGTACACCTGCGGGCCGACCGTCTACCACTTCGCGCACATCGGCAATTTCCGGGCGTACGTCTTCGAGGACCTCCTCCGCCGCTGGCTGGAGTTCCAGGGCTATCGCGTCACGCAGGTGATGAACCTGACGGACGTCGACGACAAAACCATTCGGGATTCCCAGAAGGCGGGGCGGACGCTGGCCGATTTCACGGCGCAGTACAAACAGGCTTTTTTCGAGGACGTCCGCGCCCTGAACATCGAGCCGGCCGAGCATTATCCGGCCGCGACGGACCACGTGCCCGAGATGATTGCCTTGATCCAGACGCTGCTCGACAAAGGCTATGCCTACCGGTCGGACGATGGTTCGGTTTATTTCAGCATCGCCAAATGGCCCGCCTACGGCAAGTTGGCCCGTCTGGACCGCGCCGGCATGCGCGCGGGCGGCCGGATTGCCGCGGACGAGTACGACAAGGAAAACGTCGCCGATTTCGCCCTGTGGAAGGCGTGGGACGCGCAGGACGGCGCCGTAGCCTGGGATTCGCCGTGGGGCCGGGGCCGGCCGGGCTGGCACGTCGAGTGTTCCGCGATGAGCCAAAAGTACCTCGGGCCTAGCTTCGACATCCATACCGGCGGCGTGGACAACATCTTCCCGCACCACGAGGACGAAATCGCGCAGAGCGAGGCCGCCAACGGCCAGCCCTTCGCCGCCTACTGGCTCCATTGCGCGCATCTCATGGTGGACGGCCAGAAAATGTCGAAGTCGCGCGGGAATTTCCACACTTTGCGCGACGTGCTGGCGCGCGGCCATACCGGCCGCGAGGTGCGCTACGAACTGCTGGCGACGCACTACCGCGCGCCCCTCAATTTCACGTTCGCCGGGCTCGACGCCGCGCGCACGGCGTTGCGGCGCGTGGACGAATTCACGGCGCGGCTGGCGGCGGCCGCGGCCGGCGCGTCGCCCGCCGCGCTGCCCAGGTGGGCGCAGGCGGCCGCCGACCGTTTCGCGGCGGCCATGGACGACGATTTGAACGTCTCGGCCGCGCTGGCGGCGCTGTTCGATTGCATCCGCGAAGGCAACGCGGCGCTGGATGCCCAGTCGCTGGCGGCAAGCGATGCGGCGGCTGTGCAGGCGCTCTTCCGG